>NZ_CAWPQZ010000023.1:0-58151 GCF_963889785.1 Vibrio sp. S12_S33
ATCCAATCGAGCGGTTATGGAAAGTGATGAATGAGCATGTATTGAATAATATTTACTTCCCCTCCAAGCAAGCATTTACTTCAGCCATCAAAGAGTTTTTCGATGTAACATTACCAGAAGTTGCAGGTTCACTCGTATCCAGAATTACGGATAACTTTCAGATTTTGAAACCTGCATCTTCAAGTTGAACGGGTATAACTCATTGCACTGTAAAAAATATAGCCGCTTCAGCTAGGTTGCGCTTCAAACTCGATTTCAGAAAGAAATCACTAATGGACACCTAGTGAAAACTAAGTTATCGAAACTTGATAGAGCAAAAACGTGTCTAGCTTCGTATTGTTTATAAATTTAGCGGTTATTATTAGTTTTTTATCAACGGTAATGAGTATTATGATTTTCTTTTCCGATGCAGAATTAGACGCATTTCTTCTTGAAGATGTTTATCGTGGTGATTTAACAACCCGAATGATGGGAATTGGTCACGTTCCAGCAAAAATGACGTTTAGAAGGAAAAATGCAGGGCGAATCGCGGGTATTACAGTTGCAACTCAAGTATTAAAAAAACTCGGTTTAGAACCTACTGTTTTCGTAGAAGACGGCGTTGATGTTGAAGCAGGAACATTACTCATTCAAGTGACTGGTCGTGCCGAGTTACTGCATCAAGGCTGGAAAGTCACTCAAGTAATAATGGAGTGGAGTTGTGGGGTAGCTCAATATATGGCAGATATGGTTAGTCGTGCAAGAGCCGTTAACCCTAATGCAATTGTGGCTTGTACTCGAAAGTGTGTTCCTGGCTCACGTAAGCTGGCGACTGCCGCTGTCATTGCTGGTGACGGGCATATCCATCGCGCAGGAGCCAGTGAAACAGTGCTTGTATTTGCCAACCACTCTCGACTTCTTGATGCCTACCAAAATGAGCAACAACTTGAGAGCCTTGGGCAAAAATTACCTGAAAACCGGGTGACTATTGAAGCTGATAACTTAGATCATCTACAAAAAATACTACCATTAAATCCAGATATTATTCAGCTTGATAAGTTTTCGCTACAAGAAGTTGAACTTGCCAAATCGATGCTTGCACAGACTGGCCAATCATCAATTTTGTCCCTTGCTGGCGGCGTGAATCGAGATAACATATCCGATTTTGCCAAAACTGGCCTTAACCTTTTTATTACTTCTGCCCCGTATTACGCAGGACCAGAAGATATAAAAGTCGTCATTGATAAAGCATAATTGAGCCAATTCCTTTGAAAAAGAACATTTCTTTACACCAATACACAATGGGGCAAATCCAAACTATCATTCTAAGCTTCGTTTTATTGTGTGGGTCATTCAATGCTGAGGCAAAAGAAGCCATCTATATTTATGCGGGTGCAGGAATGAAGGATGCGATAGACGAGCTTATTGTTGTTTATCAACAACACAATGATGTCATTATCAAACCTGTCTATGCCAGTAGTTCGACAAATGCGAGACAAATCGAATTGGGTGCTCCGGCTGATATCTACATCTCCGCAAACTGGAAGTGGATGAATTACCTGATTAATAAAAAAATAATCAATCAAAATGATGCTAAAACAATAGCCAAAAATGATTTAGTGTTAATTGCCCCATCAAATAGTAATCTCGGATATTTTGATGTTAGTAACATGGTTGCATGGGAACAACATCTCAATGGTGGAAAACTAGCCATTGGCGAACCAAATTCGGTTCCCGTTGGTATTTATGCCAAACAGTCACTGACATCCTTCAATGTCTGGCATGAACTAAAACATAAAACGGTGCAAACAAAAACAGTTCGCGCTGCATTACTCTTAGTTGAACGTGGTGAAGCGGCATTAGGGATCGTTTTCAACACGGATACTTACAATAATAGCTTAGTAGACGTACTAACAACCTTTCCTTCCGAGACGCACAAACCTATTGAATTTACTATGGCACAGGTAAGTAATAATCCAGAAGCCCACAAATTTGTCGAATTTATCCACAGTGACATAGGTCTCAAAATATGGGCTAACTTAGGTTTTTTGTCTCCTTAAAGAATCGAAGTTGGAGTTTAACTTGCTCAATGAATGAGCCTACCTTTAACTTCTGCTATTTTCTTTAAAATCGTTATAAGCTTAAATAATTCTGACCTCCTTTTAGAACCGTTCTGTTTTATCAGGAGGCCATTTCTCGACAATATCTAACTATTCTCAGAGCTGACTAACAATCCTCCTTTTTGAGATACGTACCCCAACAACGCGCCAGAAACTAAACCTATCAAACTACCTACTAAGTCAAAATTGGTGGCAAAATAAGTTGAACAACCAATAAATGTTCCTGGAATAAAGGCAAACATTGTCCATCGTGCTTGCCAAACCATAGCGGTAGCACCGATACTCACAGCAATGCCTAAGCCTGCGTTAGCCCCTAGGATAGGAGATAAATATTCGATCATAGTACCAATAATAAAGCCCCATATAACACCACTTGTATTGGTATATAGTGAGTCTTTTAGACCTTTTAACTCACCACCGGCAGCATAAAAACTTGCCCAAGACAAAAATCCTGCAAAAGTGACAAGTTGAAAATAGGCACTACCACTCGTCCATAGCCCTGCTAAAATTCCGACACTAACACCTGTTGCGATAAGTATTTTCATTTTTCAATCCTTTATTGAGTATGGTGTTTGTTCAAATCCCCCTATTATCAGAGGGATTATTAATTAACGCTTTATTTGTTTGAATTCACGTGTCGTTGCCGTTAATGCAACTTCCGTTGGCAAGCGCTCCATCGAACTCGCACCATAAAACCCATGGCATTCAGGGCAGTTGTCTAAAATATATTGAGCATCTTCTGGAGTAGATATTGGACCACCATGACACAAAACAATCACGTCATCGCGAACAGCCTTCGCTGCATTCGCCCATTCGTTAATAAGTGGCACACAATCTTTTAATGTGAGTGCAGTGTCAGCACCAATATTCCCACCAGTGGTTAGCCCCATATGAGGTACAATGATATCGGCTCCAGCTTGAGTCATTGACACGGCATCTTCTACGCTAAACACATATGGCGTCGTCAGCAGACCTTTTTGATGCGCTTTGTGGATCATCTCTACTTCAAGACCATAACCCATTCCGGTTTCTTCAAGATTCGCTCTAAAATTTCCATCAATTAAACCCACAGTTGGAAAATTCTGAACGCCTGAAAAGCCTGTGGCAATGATGTCATCTAAAAATTTATCAAACTGACAAAAGGGGTCCGTTCCGTTTACACCAGCTAATACAGGGGTCTCCTTTACAACAGGTAAAACTTCACTAGCCATATCCATTACAATTTGATTTGCATTACCATAAGCGAGCAACCCTGCTAAAGAACCGCGTCCGGCCATTCTATAGCGACCTGAATTATAAATAACAATCAAGTCGATCCCACCCGCTTCTTCACATTTTGCTGATAATCCAGTACCTGCACCACCACCAATAATTGGCTCTCCACGTTCAATCATTTTACGGAATTTCGCTAGAATATTTTGACGAATAGTTTGAATAGACATAATTTTCTCCAATTAGCTGAGATGATAAATAGACAAAAACTCTTTCACTGCCACTTGGGCGAAGAGAGGATCGTTAATATGATGAGGTATTTTAATTAGGCGACGTTTTTCAGTTTGAATCACTGTATCTTCAAGTGCTTTAAACAATGCTTTATTAGCTTTAGGATCCCAAAATGCCTGATCTGGAGCGTCCAGTGCAGACACGCCTCCAGTTGGACATAAGAAACGTACCTCTCCATCACATTGGTTTAGCTTATTACCAATCCAACGACCAATTTCCATACACTCTTCTGGTGTAGTACGCATTAAGGTAACTTGCGCATTATGTTTATAAAAAAGACGATTGGCGTACGCTTTGGGTACAGTATCAATATGCCCAAAATTCACCATATCTAAAGCCCCACAAGAGCCAACATAAGGCACTTTAGAGCGAGCAACAGCATCAAATCTTTCTTCAGAGCATGCTAATACTCCTCCCAAAAGATAATCGCAGACCTCTGTTGTGGTAAGATCCAACAGACCATTTAATAAACCGTTGTCTGCCAGTTTTTCCATAGCCTTACCACCACTACCAGTTGCATGAAAAACAAGACAATCAAAATCATTTTCTAAAGCAGCCGTTACCGCTTGAATACAAGGTGTAGTCACACCAAACATCGACAAACCAAGAGGCGCCTTATCTCCTTCACCACTTTCAATTTCAGAATCGAAATAGACCTGACCTGCAATCGCATTAGCTGCATTGGCCAATACTCGACGAGATATACAGTTTAGCCCCGCAATATCAGTTACCGAATACATCATTGAGATATCACTTGAGCCTATGTAACCAGAAATATCTCCCGAAGCCATAGTCGAAACCATTAACTTTGGTAACCCTATTGGTAACGCTTGCATCGCAGGCGTAATTAACGCTGTCCCTCCCGAACCTCCCAACCCCAATATTGCTGCAATGTCATCGCAAGATAACAAGAACTTTTCAAAAGCAAGAGACATTGCAGTGATCGCTTTTCCGCGATCCCCACAAAACACGGCATCGGCACCATCAGGGTGGTAACTTGCAACTCTCGAAGCACTAACATCAGCATTCCGGTTACCATTAATAGGTTTTGTAGACAAATCAACTGTTACTGGATGGAGACCTTTTGATTGAATTAGTGCTTTAATAAACTCAACTTCTGTCCCTTTCGTGTCCAGAGTCGTTGCTATATAAATATTTTCATTTTTCTTCTGCATAAAAACCTCTATCGTCAATGAAATAGACATACCTATAGTTTTATTTTTGTATCCGGTATACTTAATCTATCGCGGCGGGTGTCATTATTGATTACTAAATAACCGCGTTAATATTAACTTAGGTCATTTGAATCGGGAGTTCCAATTAAATATGAGACAGGAGTATCAAAATGAGATCAAGATCTCCAAAGGAGGTAATTCTTCCGTTGATAAACCATTAACAGGTGTAAAAGCTCGAACCCGACAACTCCTCCTCTCTACGGCATTAAACATGCTCGAAGAAGGGTGGTTTCCATCCATTACTGAATTAGCCAATGCCGCTGGTGTAGCAAGAGCTACAGCGTATCGTTATTTCCCAACGCAAAGTGCTTTGGTTTCCGCCGTTGTCGATGAAAGCCTTGGCCCTATCTTATCTTGGCAACCAAAAGAGAAAACGGCAGAGAAAAGAATGAGTGAGTTATTAACTTTTGCTTACCCTAGAATGATCGAACATGAAGGGGCACTACGAGCAACACTTCAAGTTTCTTTACAACAATGGGCGGAAGAAAAAGCAAACAAACAAACAAATGACGAGCGACTGATCCGTGGCCACAGGAAAAAACTGCTTGCTTTAGCAACGGAACCATTATTAGACGTACTACCAGAAGAAGACTATCAACGTTTACAATATGCTCTCTCTCTGGTGTATGGTTCAGAGATATTTATGGTCTTAAAAGACATTTGGGGTCTCGAATACGATGGTATAGATAACGTTACACAGTGGATGGCAAAAGCGCTAATCAATCAAGCAAAAACAGACGTGAAAAACGAAGATGCCACGAGTAACTAAGTACAGTAAATTTTTAGATAAACAATAATATAAAAATGAAATGATTTACTCGTATTATTAATATCGACAGGCGTAAATAAAGAAGGATTTATGCCATTTAACACTAACTCTAGATGAAAGAGTTAGTGTTCATTTCGGTTAGCCATTAATTAAGTAATTGGACAATTAGCTTTCATTATACTTGGTAAACCAATCTAACCCTTCAAGTGTCGAACCTCGAGGATTGTATTCACATCCAATCCATCCGTCGTAACCAACTTTATCAAGCACATTAAACAAGTGAGTGTAATTTAGTTCACCTTCGCTTGGCTCATGTCTGTCCGGAACCGACGCAATTTGCACATGATTAAAATAAGGAGCTATTTCTTCAATCAGCGTGCTTAAATTACCATCCATTATCTGTGCATGGTAGAGATCTAATTGCACATGAACATTTGGACGATCAATCATTTTTACTAACTCAACAGCATCACATTGATGTGAAATAAAATAGTTAGGGACATCACGGTTATTGAGTGGCTCTATTAAAACATCAATACCATGTTCAGCAAATAGATCGGCAGCGAAACGTATGTTCGCCAAAAAACTATTCAAATGTTCCTCATAAGTATAACGCGAGTCTACCAAACCCGACATTGCATGAACTTTTTTACATCGCAAGGTCAACGCATATTCCAATGCTGTACTTGTATTATCACGAAACTCCTCCTCACGCGTTGGTAAAGCGGCGATTCCACGCTCACCTGCCCCCCAATCTCCAGGTGGCATATTGAACAACGCTTGCTCTAAACCATACTGATTCAATTTTGAAGCTAGTTCACTGGCATCATAGTCATAAGGAAATAAATACTCAACAGCCTTAAAACCTGCTTGGCTTGCTTGGGCAAAACGCTCGATGAAAGGCACTTCCGTAAATAACATGGTGAGATTTGCTGCAAATTTGGCCATTATACTCTACGACCTCCTAAGTCTTTTATTTCTTGATTAGTTAAATAGCGAACGGGTTTATCCTTAAGTAGCATAACCAACTTTGCTGTTTCTTCTAGTTCTTCAGCGTTATCTACTGCTTCGAACAAACTTTTTCCAGTGATAACCGAACCATGGTTCGCTAATAAGAACGCATTGTTCTTGGCTGCTCGCTGTGCAAGTTCTTCAGCAATACGCGGATCACCAGGTCTATAATAAGGAATCACAGGAAGCGTCCCTACTCTCATGACATAATAGGGAGTAAAAGGAGCAATAGCATTGTCTGATGCGATACCATCAAGACATGATAAAGCCGTCAAGTAGGTCGAATGCAAATGAACAACAGCGTTGCATTGAGGGTTATTGCGATATAAAGCCAAATGAAATGAGACTTCCTTAGATGGTTGATCACCTGACAAATGTACACCATCAATATCTACTACGGACAAACGATCAGCCTCCAAGCGCCCAAAGGAAGAACCTGTAGGAGTGGCTAAAAAGGTCCCATCTGACAATTTCAACGATAAATTTCCTCCACCACCTGTTGCGTAACCTCGTTGAAATAGAGAACGAGCTAACGCAACCATTTGTTGTCGGTATTGCTGATCAGTCATGATAAAACTCCTGAGCTGTTACAAAAAAATTATCATTGCCAAAATTCCCTGATTTTAAGGCTAACGATAATGGTTGATCCACTGACCTAACCCAAGGTACTCCGGGCGAAATTTGCGGTCCGACATAGAAACCCTTAACGTTCAAGCTTTTTACTACGACTCCTGAGGTTTCACCACCAGCAACAATGTAATTCGTTACGCCTCGGAATTGCAGCATAGGAGCGAGTTGACTAAAAAACCTTTCGACTGCTTGACTCGCAATATCAGCGCCATATTTACATTGAATAATGGTTAATTCTTCAACCGTCGTTGTTGCATAAATCAGCGGAGCCCATACATCGTCTAAATGACCGTCAACCCACTGATATACTTCATTACTATAGTTAGGGTTTTCTATACAGGATTGGACATCCACAGAAAGAGATGCCGCTCTATTCTTATAGTATTCTACTTGTCTATTAGTCATCACAGAGCATGAGCCTGAAAAAATAACGGATTTACCTACTGTAGGCATACCCGCTTGCATAGAATCAGACTGATCAGTTAAATTAGTTGCCCAGTTTCTAGCAATACCAGTTGCGAGTCCTGACCCACCAGTGACAAGTTTCAAATCTTTAGCCGCCCTCCCAATCACATCAAGGTGATCACCATTAATTGCATCCACAACTGCATATCGCTTACCCTGTCGAGAAAGCTCATCAAAGCATTGCTTAACATTGTTTACTCCTTGGTCAATATCTTGGTAAGTAACCAGACCAACCTCCCCTCTAGACTGTTTATCCATCAAACGAACGACACTAAAATCAGTCATTGGTGTTACTGGATGATTGCGCATCCCTGATTCATTAAGTGGCTCACCGAGCACAAATAAAAATCCATTAAACACTGTACGACCATTTATAGGTAGAGCTGGGCAAACAATAGTAAAGTTACTGCCTAAAGCATCTAAGAGCGCATCCGTGACAGGACCGATATTCCCTTGCTCACAGCTATCAAATGTAGAGCAATATTTAAAATAAAATTGCTGACAACCTTGTTCAATTAACCAAGCTAAAGCGGTCAAAGAAGACTCAACAGCTTCCAATGCAGGGCAAGAACGAGACTTTAAGCTAATAACCACCGCATCTGCATTTACATGAAAGCCTTGAGCTGGCACATCAGTAAGCTGGATAGTTTTCATGCCATTTTCAACAAGGAAACCAGCAATATCAGTCGCTCCTGTGAAATCGTCTGCGATAACACCTAATAACATAATTTATCACCTTTTCAATAGGATTGATTGGTCAGCTTAAGTTACAATTATGAAGAGGCCGACTGACGATACTTCTCAACACAATCCAACATATCTAAAATCAACTGTATTTATTTTTTCATGGATACTTGAATATTTTCATCTTCAATATATGAGGCAATAATCGCCGAGATTGCGGTGTCTGATTTAAAGCCAAGATCCAGTGCATTTGACGTAATCATTTTATTCGGCCAATCAGATACAATACGATTAATTCCCTCATCCTCTTCCCAGCAAATTAAATCCGCATTTCCACCGAAATTTTCCATAGCACTAACCATATCAGCAACAGTGACAGAAAGACCGGGAAGGTTGATCGTTGTTGAAATACGTTCCTCTTCAATAGATATAGCGTAAATCAAATTATCAACGATAACCTTAGGCGAAGAAATCCATACAGAAAGATCTGGAGAAACAGGGCAAGTAGTTTGTTCACCATTTAGAGGCTCACGAATGATAGAACTTACAAATGATGATGCAGCTTTGTTGGGTTTTCCTGGCCTAACCGTAATTGTAGGTAATCGAACGGCAATACCACTAATATAGCGTTTACGGCTATATTCATTAACCAAGTATTCACCAACTATTTTAGTCATTCCATATGTTGACGTAGGTACTGCTGTGGTAGAATCAAGAATGCAACTTACACCGCTAAATACAGCAACTGAACTAGAAAAAATAAACCTAGGTGTGCTGTCTAGCTCTCTACAGGCTTCTAATAAAATCCTTGTGCCATCTATGTTTACTCGCATACCAAGGTCAAAATCTTGTTCCGCTGCTGAACTGACTACCGCAGCAAGATGAACAACAACATCAGGTTTTATTTTAGAAACCAAATCTGATATTAATTTCTCATCATTAAGTGAGACTTGATAATAGATCACGCCATCAACCGTTTTCTGAGGAGAAAATAAGTCAATTGCATGGATTTCATTAATCTCTTTTTCCTTACCATTAACACACACACTTTTTAAGGCTACTAATTTTCTAATTAATTTATTGGCGATAAATCCAGCACCGCCAGTAATCAAAATATTCATTTATATCATCCTTCTATTTCAAAAGTTGTGGCAACCACAGCGATAAACTAGGGAACCAAGTAATAATACACAAACAAACAATTACGGTAGAAACTAAAGGGACAAGAGGCTTTAGCATTTTCTCTACTGGTAATTCTGCCACTTGACTAGCAGCAAAAAGATTTACACCTAAAGGAGGTGTAAACATACCTAAAGCTAGATTAACGACCATAATAATACCGAAATGAATCGCATCTATACCATAAAAAGAAGCCAGTGGCGCTAATATTGGTGCCAATATTAATATTGCAGCAGCTGTTTCAACAAACATTCCAACAACAAATAAAAACAAATTAATTGCAATAAAAAAACTTAATTTTGAATCAATATTATTTGATATTATCCCTACCAATTCCTCAGTCATCCCAGACAATGAAATGAGAAAACTAAATAGTGATGCAGCCGAAATAACTAGCATAACAATAGTCGTTGATTTTGCAGTCTTCTTTAAAATATTGAAAAAATCACCAAGTTGAAAAGTGCCATTAAATATAGTCAATAACAATGAATAAATAACGGCCACAGCTGAAGCTTCAGTTGGGGTAAATATACCTCCATATATTCCACCCAAAACAATAATTGGCATAATAAGTGCACTGATTGCACTCTTAAAAGCAATAGTCACATTAGGACAACCTTCAGCATCTCGTTTACCGATACCTTTAACTCTAGCCATCACTAAAACACACACGATTAAACACAAAGCAATGAGCCCACCAGGAAGCAAAGTAGCAAGGAATAACGAACCAATAGATGTGTCAGTACTAACACCATATAAAATCAGAGGAATAGATGGTGGGATAAGAACTCCCAGCTCAGCTGAAGAAGCTTGAATCGCCGCAGCCATTGATTTTGGATAGCCTTGTTTTACCATGGATGGAATCAGAATGGAGCCAATTGCAAATGTTGTCGCTATACTCGAACCAGATACCGCGGCAAACAACAGGCAAGTTAACACGCAAGTTGCCGCTAAGCCCCCCTGAAATCGACCGACAATTGAACGAGCAAAATCAACAAGATTTTTTGATATCCCACCAGATGACATTATATTTCCAGCAAGAATAAAAAATGGTATCGCCATCAAAGGAAAACTGTCTAAACCAACAAACATCCTTTGTGGAAGAGCAATAAGTGGAATTGATGTAAAAAAATAAAGTGTAATAATAGAAACAAGAATAATACTTATCGCAATCGGGACACCTAAAAGAAAAAACGGGATAAGTAATGAAGCTAAAAGTGCATTCATTATAAAACTTCCTCATGTTTATTTAATTCCCGAATATCAATTAACCTCAACAACGTTGTAAAAATACTGAGGCCGGTTCCTACAGGGATTGAGGCATATAACCAAGACATAGAAAAATCCAGCAATGGCACAGTTTGATGAACAACCCTAAATGTGACTTCAATACCGTATTTGAATATTATGACAAAAACAATTAAATTCAATATTTGAATCATAACTTTAATTAAATAATGATGGGCATTAAATAGTTTATATATTATATCTATAGAAATTAACTCTCCATATCTAACAACACAAGGCAACCCTAAAAATACGGCCCAAATAATTACACCTCTTGCTAATATTTCAGACCATGGAGTTGGTGAATCAAAAACAAATCTAGTTACAACTTGATAAAAAGTTAGTAGCACGGCAATCAGCAACAAAAATGCTGTTATTGACAATAATACATCATATAAATTCGAGTCTATTTTTTTAAACATTCACTAGAGACCATTAGTTAAAAGACCATTAATTTAATGGTCTTCTTTATATTAATCATTTAGTATTTCGTATTTTCATTATTAGGTCTTCACCATATTTAGGTGCGTATTTATCATAAGTCTTAGATACTGCTTTAGCGAAGCTCTCCTTATCTATATTTTCAACAATGGTAACACCTTCTTTCTTCAGCAACTCAACACCATCTCGTTCCATTTTGGCAACGGCATTACGAGTTGCAAGTGTGGACACTTTAGCAGCCTGTCTAAACCACATCTGTTCCTCAGAATTTAAACTATCCCATGTAATTTTGGACATAATAATGGCTGCAGGAGAATATACATGACCTGTCAATGTTACATTTTTCTGAACTTCATAAAACTTTGACGTCGTAATCACTGGAATAGGATTTTCCTGACCATCAACCGTTTTTTGCTGGAGCGCTGTGAATAATTCCGTAAAAGACATTGGTGTTGGTGCTGCACCCAAATCTTTAAAAGCAGACATATGTACTTCATTTTCCATCGTTCTGAGTTTTAATCCTTTCATGTCTTCTGGATTACGAACTATCCGTTTACTATTTGTTAGATGACGAAAACCATTTTCACTCCATGCCAAACCTATTAATCCCTTAGGCTCAAATTTAGCCAACAGATCTTTTCCAATTTCTCCGTCAAGTATTTTGTGGGCATGTTCATAACTCTTAAAAAGGAAAGGAAAATCCAAAGCATATACCTCTGGTACAAAGTTCCCTATCGGGCCTGTTGAACTGATAGTTAAATCAATGGTACCAAATTGAAGCCCTTCAACCACATCCCGTTCTCCGCCAAGAACTCCGGAAGGTTTTATATTAATCTCATATTTTCCACCGCTGAGTTTCTCAATTTCCTGAGCAAAAGCATCAGCACCTTGACCATAATGTGAATTTTTTGACAATGTAAAACCCATTGTCATTGTTTTAGCGGCAATGGTACCTGAAAACATCAACCCAGCAGCAATCGCTATGGATAGTAGAGCTTTGTTAGACATAAGAATAATCCTTTTCAGTGTAAACAATATTTCGTCGATCTCACGTGAAGAGTTAACCACCTCTCTCTCTTCATACTATTCTTGTATGGACATCAAGGCTGTGTAAGTCATCACAAAAATTCACACGCGTAACATTTTTTCACTAAACTGTGCTCATGATCGCTCACTAAAGTGAGTCTTCCGTAACAAAGCTTCATAATAGGCAAGACAATGCTTATTAAGCTTAACAATTATTCACAGATATGAACCTTGTATGTTAAAATGTACTTCTTTTAATAAAAAACAGTAAATAATATGATTCCAATTGAACGACAACAGCGGATACTTTCTTCTTTACAAAAAAAGAAAGTCGTTAGCATTAGCGAACTTGTGACAGAACTTAATGTATCTCATATGACGATTAGAAGAGATATTGCAAAGTTAGAAAAATTAAGAAGCATCATATCTGTATCTGGAGGTGTTACGCTCATAGAACCCATACGCAGTGAACCTTCACATGATATAAAAAGTAACCAACATCGAACAGAAAAGCTAAATATCGCGCGATATGCTGCTGAATTGATCTCAGATAACGCCACTGTCTACCTTGATGCTGGAACCACAACACTTGAAATTGCACACAAAATCGCTCATAGAGACGATTTATTAGTAATTACCAATGACTTCGTAATTACTGCTTTTATGATAGAGCACTCTACATGCCAACTATTTCACACAGGAGGTAAGCTAGATAGACTCAATCGGTCATCCGTTGGTGAAAAAACAGCCAAGTTTTTAGCCGATTTCAATATCGATCAGGCATTTATCTCTACTTCATCGTGGGATATCAGAGGAATCTCAACACCAAATGAAGACAAAGTTGTTGTGAAGCAATCTATTACAAAATCATCCAAGAAAAATTACTTGGTAAGTGATTCATCAAAATTTGGTAAAATTGCACCTTTCTTTGCTACTGATATTAAATGCTTTGACCAAATTATCACTGATAGCCACTTTCCTTTGTCTTGCGTAGAAGAACTTGCACAACAAGGTGTTGATGTGATTATAACGAATTAAACTACCCACAGATTAATACACTCGCTCACAAAAATACTAATCGCGAGTGTTCCACCTCAACCAAACATCCGTAATTTCCATTTTTATTCATGTTGTTTGTGTATACACCCAAACAACTTGAAGATACAGGTTTCAAAATCTGAAAATTATCCGTAATTCTGGATACTAGTGAGCCTGTAACTTCTGGTAACGTCACATCGAAAAATTTTGTGATAGCAGAGGTGAATGCTGCTTTGGAGGGGAAATAAATATTGTTCCTAACATGCTCATTCATGACTTTCCAAAGCCGCACTATTGGATTTAAGTTTGGACTGAATGGGGGTATCTATATTGAGTATTTTTGCCGCATTCCCCACCATTTCAGACCGATGATAAGCCACACCATCAAGCACAATATGCACGGGTTGCTATAGTGGATAATGCTCTTTCTTGAGTTTCCAAAAGAAGCGAACAATGCTCTTGCTATCTATCGTTTCATAAATATCTGTGATCGTTGCACTGATGTTTTTCAATGACAGAGCACCGATTAGATTCACTCGAGTACGGCTACCTGTCACCCATGTCACCGCAGATAAGATGTATGATACCAATGCGGTGTTTCAAATGATTGAGGACTGCTTCTCGGACGCCGATATCGTGATTCCGGCCAAAGGCAATACCTCTGCCGATGAGGTCCATCACCCGAGGCGGATTATCAACCTAGTTGTGTTCTTTGCCCTGGGAGATATCGGGCGGCGGAATGTCTCAGAAACATTCAAATAGCACCGATACCTCAGCCTCTTCTTAAACTAGCTGAGGTTCGGTGGTAATCAAATATATAACTATGCTTATCGAAATCCTTTACCGTCAAGCACCTTTAATTAATGCACTCGGCGGTAGAGTTTAATCGACTAATTTTTCACCATAACTTTAGCAATCGATGAAGACGTTTTACCCTCGTTATCGGTTACCGTTAGCTTAAATATCAGTGTGTTTTCTGCACTAGGTGTAAAGGTGTATGCATATTTGCTATCTGGATAGGCAATCTCTGTTTCTGGTCCACTAACTTGGCTCCAATGGTAGCTGACTATTTTGCCGTCAGGATCCGATGATTGAGTACCATCTAACGCGGTCCATTGATTGGTTCCACTTATCGTATCTTTAACAACGGCAATAGGCGCTTTGTTGCTTTCTTCTACGCCTTTTACTGTTATCGTCTGGATTGCTGAGTCAGAAACCCCTGCTTGGTCGGTAATGGTTAGCTTAAATTTCAGTACAGAGCTGTAATTAGGCATGATCGCATAAGCAAAACGACTATCAGCATAATCGATACGGACTTTTGGCCCTGCAACTTGTTGCCACAAATAAGTTGCTTGGTTTTCTTTTGGCACAATAGACTGAGTACCATCCAACGCTACCCATTGAGAAGCTTCTGCGGTGATATTTTCTACTACTCGTACCTGTGGCACATCGTCCTCAACTTGTATTTGACCTTGATACGCTTTGGCATTGTGCTCGGTAACCGTTAGGCTCATATTTCCTTCAACAGTTACATCAAATTGCGCCACACCATTTTGATCGGTTGTTACAACATGAGCTTCACCAGATGCAGAAACCAACGCAACCCGTGCTTTTGCTAAACGTTGCTCTCCCTCATTAACAACAACATCAAACTTGGCTTGTGAACCTTTGGTTAACTGTGCTGGATAAGTCACGGTTAATTCGTTTGGTCTTTCTGTTCTTAGTTCAAGTTCCGGATCACCAAACCAGCTAAAGAGACGCGCGGTTAAGATTGCGTGGCTATTTTGAGTACTATAATGGTTAAATAAACGATCTTTGGCGCGGTTCAATGCCATTGCTGGACGCCAAGATACAGGATAAACAGTGCTAGACCATGCACCGTCATAGTCATCCCAAAGACTGTCTAAAATAGCGGCATGCATCAGATCGTTATACCCGGAGTAGCTTACTCTTACTGCGCCTGTAAACCCAACAGCACCACCATTGGCATTGCGCATCCAAGACTCAGCAAATGAATCTTTTCCGTCAAACCAACCTGTAGCACAGTTCAAGCTAAATACAAACGGAACCATATCGCCATTGGCTAATGCATTCACTTCTGTTGTGGTGTAATGCGGATCAGCCCAACCTGAGCCACTGGCATAACCGTGGTCACGGTGCATGATAAAGCCTACACCTTGGTTAATCGCATCAGTAATCTGAACTCGATCGCCACTACCTTGATCTTTCCACACTTGTGGTACTGAACTTGGAGGGGTCACACGGGCACTGCCGTAGTTCCAGCCACCATATTTAAGATCTTTGGTTAAGTCAGCATCCCATTGCAACGCAGTATGGACACTATAACCTTTATTGAACTTGTCACCTAGACCAGAGAAAAAGTCGTAATCAGGACCTAAGAAATCAGCAGCGCGGTGCAAATCTTCCATAAACATACGATCGGCAACCTGATTGGCGTTACTGTCTTGATATTGTCCGGCAAGAAGGACATGTTTGTAACGATCTGAATCTGTCGGATTTTGTTCGTAATTTAAGCTACGGTTAACCATAGTGGTAATTTGAGCTTCAGTATCCCCCGGCAAACGTCCTATCACTACATCGGCGTATTCATCATCACCGTCAACAAGTGTGTATTCGTAATCGGTATGCCAGCGGTGATCTTCACCGTGGTAAGGGTGACCGACAATTTCATAACCTGGGATATCTTCATGATCACCTACCAAAAGTACATATGAGGTCATAGTACCCTTGCTATAGGCATCTTTAATATAAGCCTTTATCTGTGCCTGAGTGCTACCGACCTCTGTAACTGTCGCGACGTGCACTTGATAACCCTTCTTACGCTTCCACGCCGCAAGTGGTTCGATCGTTTGTTGAAATCGATCTGCAGTAATGATCAAGTAATCAGCCTTTTGAGCAGGAGTCAGATCAGCCTTATTTCCTTGTGATGGCATGTTATCCATTTTTTGCTTTGGTTCAAGTTGTTCATCACGTAAGTCAATTACCGCTTTTGTTTTCGCATCAAATTCAAGTTTATCTTCACGCTTTGGCTCTGATGCATCAGACAAAATATAATTAACGTTAAAACGTACTTTTTGTGCGAAACGTACCGTTCCTTCTATTGAATTAAAATCTATAGGACGATATGAAATCACGGCGTAACTTTTACCACGAACGCGGACTGTTTCAACGACAGAAACCAGTGGCGTCTCACTCTCTATTAAAGCGTTATAGGCTGCATCATCTTTTACAAATGGCATATGTTGATCGGGACGATTGCCATCTTCTTCAACTACGTCAGGAAATGGTAGCTGTACGGGATCAACCACCATATCGGTATAGGTTTTTGACCACTCTACATTATCAACCACTAATTCCAGCTCTGCACCATCTGGAATACGAACCAGTTGTCGATAGCCCGTTAAATTCGGCTTCCCCGGCTCGTTGAGAGCTGTGCCATCAGGCAACATGATTCGATTATAAATATTGCCATCGGCCATTTTGACCTTTGCCAATGTTAGTTCGGTTAACTTCGCTTCAAATACGGCGCTGTGGCCTTGTTTCTCAAGCATTGAAATGTAGTTGCTCGTTTCTCCATCGTTTTCGCTCGAGCGAGTATCCACTGGTGGGGCAAATTGAATGACTTGCTTATCAAATACCGATGCATCTGTATGCTCTAGCGTATGAGTAGCAGCCAAAACCGAAGGTGAAAGGATCGCGAGGGTTAGTAGAAGCCTAGCTTGATTTAATTTCATAATATCTCCATATTATTATAAAAATTATAATTGTTTTTAATAGGAATGTATTAATAGCGTATTGATGTTATGCCATTAATAAGAACTTGTTGATAAAGTTCTTATTAATAGCGTTCATGTCAAAAATTTAGAATGTAAACTTACTATTTATCAATTCATCATTAATATAAATTGTTGATAGAAAGAAAAATAAACCCCAGATAGAAGTAAGTATGAAATGACGGTAAAGTATAATTAAACACATGTAAAGCCAGCTAGATATATAATAACTGTCAATGTATTTTTTTGTGATATTTATTCAGGAGATGATGCTTTCAAACTATAACATTGAAAAATAGCCAAAGTTAATTTTATATTTACCTCGTAAACTAGTTGCAATATACCCAAACAACTTCAAGTAGGAAGGGTATATCCCACCATATTTTAACTTTTTATTTATAAAGCAATTGATAATATAAGGCTTTATTGAAATCGTGGCAATATACCATTAACAATTACCTGTATTTTAATAACATTTTTTATTTTCGCCTGCTGTTTAATAGACCAGAATTCAAATAATACAGGGCTATGCCCGTGATCATTGAAGATGCTTGATTTTCAATAGAATCAGGATCATGCTACGAACCATGAAAATCACATTCACCTTCTCCATAAACCTTGAGCCCAGGGGCATCAATGACCAGATGTTGTATTGCGCCTCTAGTTTTGGTTTTAAATGAAACCTCAACTTCCTTATTTCGGCGGCTTATACAGGTGTAGTGTGGGCAAACAAGCGAGATGTTAGCCTGATTAAATACTGAGTCTAGAAAACCTTGCAGCGCTCTCAATGGCATAGAGAAAACGCGTTTCACCATCAGTGCGGTAGTAATGGCTAAGTCGCTGAATCGGCGAGGTCTATCACGCGTGCCTTGTTTGTTTTGCTTCCACTCGGCTATCGCTTCCTCATCAATCCAAAAGGTCAGAGAACCACGGTTGATTAGGGCTTTGTTGTACTGTTTCCAGTTCGTTGTTTTGTAACGAGGTTTTGGCATAAGGCTACGATGATTAACTAATGTAGCCGATAAGATCGTAGCTTCTTTATTTAGTTCTATCGAATATTTTTAGATAAACTGCTCACTTAAATAGGTTTCTAGTAAGCAGTTTTAGCACCGTTTAAGTCTAAATCGTGTTATTTACGGTGATTATAGATTCCTTTTTTTTAGCAGTGCAAGCTCGGCTTTTAAACGCTGGTTTTCTTCGTTGATGGATTGATAGGTAAACTCCTTAAAGCCCGTAGGTAATCTTTGTTTAAGAAAGTCAGAAATGCTCTCTTCAAGCTTTTCCGGGGTTTGAATTGCTTGGCGAAACTCTGATTCGAGTTTATGGGCCGCTGATTTATCTAGATTAGCTAGAAATCCATTAAAAGCATCAATGTTCTTGAAAGAGTCAGTGACTTGGTTCTGATAGTCTTTACTCAATAAGTCGGTACGAGTTGAATCGTTGATCAATGCTAAACTAGCTTGTTGAGCTTTAGCGAATACCTCACTTGTTTTTTCGGTCGTTGATGCAACAGATCCGTTGTCATAACGCTTTCTTGATGTCATCGATAGCTGTTTCTGCATTTTATCTAGGCCTTCTCTTACCGTTAACCATTGCGAAGAGGATGAATTTGCGTTGTTCATCTCATCACCTTTCATCATTTCTTCAACTATGTTTACTGGTTGGTAGTTTCCGGCGATGACATCTGATTTCTTAAACATCGAATGGCTGAATAGCGGGGCTGATTCCGTATCTTTGGTATAAGGTTTAATTACATTGAAAAATGACTGGCAGTAGTCTGGCATTTTATCGATGTGAGCCTGCGTCACTTGATCTGCTTGAAGATCTCCAATGTTGTTATTCAGTTGCCCTAGAACATCTAGATCTACTGAATGGATGATAGCCTGGCTAATGAATCTTACTACTAGGTCTTTATCGTCATCAGTTAAGCTTTGATATTGGCTTAATACGTTATCTGGCTCTTCGAAGATGAGTTTCTGGCCTTGAGATAATTCAGGGCTACTCTTTACTGGTTGGTTTGTCTTAGACCCCTGATTAAGCGCTTTTAAGCCTTTGGTTCCGCCAAACTGTCGAATCTGCTCGAACATTTTGTTTGAATCTGTAGAAGCGGGTATCGCTTTACCGGAAAACGAAGCTGGCGGAGGTGGCGGCGGAGGTGGCGCTGCTTGGGTGGTTCGCTGTTTGTCTTGTAAGCTGTCAATACTTGGTAAACTCTTTCCCGTTTTTAGTGGAACTGTATTTGCTAAATGCTGTGATGTTGTTTGAGCTGGTACCGCCATTTCCGTCTTACCGCTGCTTTGTTTTTTTTGTAATCCATTTCGACCACCAAAAGCCTGAATTTCTTTAAGTAGATTCGTTCTCGGCATCTCTATAGTCCCTTGAGCATTGTGACTGTCCGTCTTTAATTGTGAAATTGATTCTGGGCTTTTAGATGTGAGTTGTTGTGCTGATGAATTGGAATCAGTTGTTTGTCTTACGGAGGAAGTTTCTTGTTGATTTAGTAGCCTATCCAGTTGGAGCGTTAACCTTGATATGTCCTTATTTTTTACCTGAGCTTGGCTGTACAGACTCGTAATTGTATTGATGAGTTTAATTACGTCTCGCTCAGGTACGGAGCTTATTTGTTTAACGCTAAGAGAGTCATTGCTTTGTCTCAGTTGTTTAGAGCTTTCGAGGGTATTGGGTTGTGGTGTTAGATTCAGAATATTAGAACGCATGATTTAGTACCATAGTTGATAGTCACATCGCTCAATATCTTATCTACTAGCGGTCAAATCGAGAGATTATTTGTGAAATATTCACCACAAGAATCCATACCATAAAGCACGAAATATAAAATTGATATATTTTTGGTTTCCTTTCTGATTAATAGAGTTGAAGTAGTCATTTTTTTTCAAAAATAATCTAGTCTTATCTCTTTGATAGTATTGCACTTAGTGATAAAAGTAATGAATGTAGCGATGAAGATTAAGAGCGAGTAGAGCGTTTAAAAACGTAACGTTACTTCATGGTCCGAGTGGTTACATTCTGAAGACATAAAAACCTAACCACCATTAATAATTATAGGTTAATTTTTTAACCATAATTGTAATAACACTAAATTGAGACTATATGACTTTACTTCTAGAGATGAGACAGTTCTTTGTATATGAAATTGTATTTGTTGGCTTAGGATATACATTTGTTTTATTGATGGTAATGTTGCCATATGTTCGATTTATATCGAAAATTAGTGATCGAAGAGAGTGTTTCGTTTTAGATATGAAGGAAGGGTTGAACAAGAAAGAATTTTTTATTGTCTATCAACCTATTGTCAACGGATATAGCCGAAATATTGAAAGCCTAGAAGCTTTGATTCGTTGGAAGCACCCAACACTAGGTATAATCTCACCAGATGAATTTATACCCTTGGCTGAAGAAAGAGGAATCATTAATGACCTTACTGACTATGTTTTAGAATTAACCTTGGAAGAATTGCAACAGTCTAATACACTGTCGATCTTATCTCTTGGTGTGAATATCCCGCCATCGTATTTAGGTAGTGTTGAGAGAGTAAAAAAACTCAAGCATTACACAGAACAGTTTAGAAAGATTGGTATTGGTCTTATTGCTGAAATTACAGAACGTCAAGTTCTTGAGCCTGAAGGAGTCGCGTATCTCGATCTACTTAGAGATTATGGTCTTAAGTTTGCTATTGACGATTTTGGTACTGGACATACATCTTTATCAATGATTCAGAATATAAAATTTGACTATTTAAAAATAGATAAATGCTTCATTGATAAAGTAGGTTTGAAAACTACCAATCCTGCCGTGTTAGATATGATCATTGAGTTAGGCGATCGTTTAGGTGTAATTACTGTAGCTGAAGGGGTCGAAACAAAAGAGCAAGCCGACTATTTAATCAGGAGTGGTGTAAATAAACTACAAGGTTATTACTTCTCTAAGCCTTTACCTTTAGATGAAATTGAAATGAATTCGTCATCTAATTTTTATTCCCAGTCGCCTTCGAAAACAAGTAGACTCGGATTGAAACCACCAGCCCTTAATTTATTTCTAACCTCAGACCTTATCGATAGATAGAACACTAACAAAGATCATAGGTTGCGATTGACCTTTGGTACGAACGATAGTCTTAACTGTTTGATTTCGCTTACATGTGGAATTTCACCCTTTACCACCTAAATTCAGGCTTATTTTTCGAGTATGTATTAAGCCATATAGGTTCAAGTTCATCCTTAATACCTACATGTAAAGCATTTTTAGCCTAGGGGCAGAGATGGCGTCACTAGATGAGCGCTATTGGACTTTAGATAAATTCACAAATATTCAGCGGTGAGTGGTGTGATTTATCTAGTTAGTCTTAAATTTATGATTGTAAATTTTAAATGAATTTATTTTTCATAATGATTCAAAATAACCCATTAGCGTTTTTTTTAAAGAGTTATTAATGTCGAAATCAAATTTATCTTTTAAACCTATTGCTCCTAGGAGTTGATATGCCCAGCTTAACGATCGAAAACATTCAGCCTTCCGTTATGGAAGATACTTTTAATAACATCGGAGAGGGCTTTCAGGAGATTCTTGACAATCTCGACCGTATTAATGCAGGAGGTCAAACTATCACTGTTCAAGATACGCTCGCTCTGCAACAGTCTGTCTTTCACTACAGTATGTATCAAGAAACTGTAACAAAAATTGCTTCTAAGTCAGCAAATGCAATTAATGAAGTGATGAAGGCACAGTAATGAAAAAACTGTGGTGTTTGTTATTGATCATACTCGCTGGGTGTAATGAACAGGGCTCGGCCCAAATTGCTAGTTTTGAATCCGCTGATATTGCCAATAAGGTTGTTGTCTTATTAGACCAACAACAATTACCAGCAACATTAGAGAGAAATAAGGAAAGTTATCTAGTTTACGTGGACAAGCCTAACGAACCTAAGGCGCGAGAACTACTGAGTCAGTTTAATTTCTATTTTCAGCGTGAAGATCTCAACGATTTGCTCGAATCAAAGTTTGCTAGCTTGAGTAAATTAGAGGTAGTAAAAAGCAATTTACTTGAAAGCCGTGAAATCTTTAACAAGCTGAGCGTGATTCCTAATGTGTTACGAGCAAGTGTAGTAGTGAGCGGAGAAAAAAACAAACGAGTATCGGTGCTAATCATGAGTTTACAAGAAATGGATTCTAATAAGAAAAGTAATATAGAACGCTTTCTTAAAGGACTAGTGGCTGAGCAAGATACATTGACTATAAGTTACTTTGTACAAATGGTGGGTAATGAAAACGTATAAAAAGCGTCATCAGAAGCTGCTGCATTATTGCTTAACTCAACGTTTACTTTGTCCAACCTCTTTTTCTGTTTTGACTAACTTAACGGACAAGGATAGTCAGCGATGTTTATCAAGTAGTCTTGGCGAGGTTAGAAAAGTCGTGACGACTCTTGGGTTACTAATTGAATACCAAAAGCATCGCCAGAATAGAGAAGGTTGGTCGTTGGTACAAGCTCGAAAATTACTAGACCAGAATTTGTACCTTTGGTCTGATGCCATTGGCATTCAGCATATCCCACAAGAATTAAGCAACCAGCAACTCGGCCTAATGATGCTCGCTCAATACGATAACCGCCTGGCTGTGGTGTGGTCGATACGTTTAAGAGCCGATCTCCCATCACAACCCTTAACTATCACGAGCACCTATCGGCTATGTGATGTTGTTAATCAAGTCTTGGCCCCATTATTTGATTAACCGGAAATAGATTGATGTATTCAAGCAGGATTGAAAAAAAGTGAAAAATAAAAAGATTGAATTTGGAAAAATGGGAGATGAATTCTTTTCATTGCTCGACGGAAAAATGGTTGAGCATGAGTTGGCCAAATTGCGAAAATCAAAGAAAATCACAACAACTCAATTAAAGTCTGTCTTTGAATTGGGTGTTGAGTTTTATAATAAGTTCCAGTTTAAAGAAGCGGAAATAATATTTTCCGCCTATTGCGCATTAAATCCGTATGACCATCGTGGGCCCGGTTGTTTAGCTGCTATTTATTTAGAAAAAGGGCAGTTCAAAAAAGCTTTGGATGTATTAAGTGTCTTGAAGACATACCCGACTAATGATTTGGATGAAACCATCCTTAATATTTCTCTCTGTCATTACAAGTTGAAAGAATATATTCAGTCGGCTGCAACTCTGATCATCGTTAAATCAGATAACCTTAACGAATTTTATTCACAGCGTTTCGAGTATTTACAGAAACAGTTAAAACCCTATTTGTCTTAATTGCTAATTATGCCGAGGAATGGACAGTGATTACAAGCACCACCAATAGTCTCTCTAATTTAGACTACATTGATGATGAAATATCTCCAGAGACATTGGCACAATCCGTCGCTCAGATTGAATTAATCAATAAAGCGGAGGCTGAGCTTAATAAAGCCGATGCCAGTATCGCGACCTTGGTAAAACAGCCTGCCAGCGCTGAAACATTAGCCATGATCGCTGCTCAACAAAAGCAAGTGGTCATGGCTATGGTTGGTGGTAACCCTGAACAGGCAATTGCAATGGCATTGGCACAGAGTATTGAGAAATACGGCAAGCAATTGTCGGTTATACAAGGCTGGACCAATGGAGGACTGGCTATGTTTGAGAGTGCGATAGCAGTGATGTTTGACGGTATAAAAACAAGCGGTGAAACATCTGGTTATGCCTTAGAAGATTTATTCCAGCTCGCGATCATGGACTTCATGTCCCACGGTTACGGCTCTGCAATGGACGAGCAGATGAGGCACTTCTTAGAAAGTACTGGATCAGGTTCTCATGGCTATCATGAAGGCTTGAATGGCGCCGTGTTTGCCAATGATTGTCAGGATATTTTCAACTATATGATGAACAAAGCGCCACAAGACAGCCTCTGTCACGATATTTTGATTTACATGAATGACAACTGTGGTGGGGTCTTTGCTTTACAAAGCCAGTACAGAAACAACTTCAACAATGCTGGTGGGTTTGTTTGTGATTCTGGATATCCAAGCAGTGCAGGGCTCTCTCCGATGTTACGAATGGCTCTTATGGCTGGCTATCTCACAACCAATCCAAAGGTGGAACAATCGACGATTGAAATGTTTCTTACGGCCCCTATCGGTGCATTGGATGCGTTTATTCAAACCAATACTAGTTATACGTCGGCGATTGATTATATTTTCGATAATGACGGTTACCAGAATGACCCTGCCCATGATGGCTGGAGAGTATTGACACAAAATGGACACCAGGTTGTCGACTGGGAAGGGCAAGGTCTAGGTTTAGAATATTTTGAGCATATGTACAACGACTTTCCTCCAAGAGAATTAACCGATGAAGACGTTGAAGAGATCAACAGAATCGGTGATCAGGTCAAAATGCTCCAGCAGACCCTCAAATACTGGCTTTCAATATGCCGTGATGAACAAATGGCGATTACGCGCAATATATAGGTAATACGATGAATATTAGTAACCTGAGTGGTATTTCGATACCAAATTCTTCACCAAACAAGACGATAGTTACGCAAGATATTAAAGCTCGACTTGCGGCGATTGATAACGCGCAAGCGAAGTTGAATCAAACCGACACCGCTATCTTGGAGTCCGATATGCAGCCAGCCAGCGCTGAAACATTAGCGATGATAGCTGCTCAACAAAAGCAAGTCGTTATGGCTATGGTCAATGGTAACCCCGATCTGGCGATCGCTATTGCGCTATCACAGAGCATAGAAGCCTATGGTAAGCAATTAGAGGCCATTAATTCGTGGACTCAGGGAGGTACTGCTGTTTTAGAGCCAATGCTTGATATGATTTACGATTCTATTATTGAGGGTGGCGTGGATGGCACTGAATATGAAGATCTTATGCAACTGCTGGTGACCGACGTATTAATGCATGCCGATCAATGGGGGATCGATCTGACGGTATTACTGGGTTCTGATTATGAAGTTCACGTTGCGCAAATTACCGAACACTTCGGTAGTGGATTGCATGCTCCCTATACCGAATATGACAAACATCCACCAACAGAAATCACCAGTTGGTTTCTTGATACCTTTGTGAAGAATTTAGTCCCCTTAGTGGGCAAAAACATTCCAGCAGACTCTTTGAGTGCAAAGATTCTCTTATTCTTCGATGAAGACAGTAATCAAGCAGGCTTAGATAAGTGTGCGGCCAATTACTGGACTGATCCGAATGGTTTTATCAATGGGGCTTCGAAAGATAACCCTGCGGCTAAAGACTGCAATCGGCTTTCTCCGATGTTAAAAATCTTTCTGATCTCTTCGTGCGCTCTCGATGGGGCGATAACTACAGAAGAATGGGATGAGATCCTTTTGGGAGGAACTGCTGAGGTAGAGGTATTACTTGGCGTTGGAGATGGTGAACTTGGTCAATACCTTGTGGATAATGTTGATGATTGGGACCCCAGTTCCGGAAATACACCGAAAGATAAAGTGGAAAAGGATCGATATCCTGATTTTACGAAGGGCAGCGGCATTTATCCAAATGATTTAATCAACATGTTAGTCAACTTTCCCGCTAGGGAGTTAACCGACGAAGACATCGAAGAGATCAACAGAATCGGCGATCAGGTCAAAATGCTTCAGCAGACCCTCAAATACTGGCTTTCAATATGCCGTGATGAACAAATGGCGATTGCACGCAATATTTGATTGTTTGGCAACGCCAGCTAGAGAACAGCATAAAAGGACATGATATTGCTGGGGACATGTCGCTCGTCCATCGAGAGTAGAGCAAACCTGAGGGATGCTTATTCCCGGCCTAATACATGAAGGGAAAATGACATGAGTACACTCATGAATACCATCTCAGCTCCGGCTTATGTCGGTGCTGTAGAGGAACAAAGCAAGAGTGAGCAGAGCACGTCTACTCAAAGCTCTGCTGTGGAGTCGGTCTCGCCGAACCAGCCACTTCCTGGTAGTTCTGTTTCACTTAGCGCTTTGTGGCGTTTGGTTGAAGCGCAGATGAAAGAAGTCGCGAATGCTGTTTCAGGCACTGGCAAAGAAAACTCAGAAGCAAAGAAATCACTGATTGAAGTGCAGAAAGAGTCTCAGATTAACCAACTGAAAGAACGTGAAAGCCAAATCGAAGAACAGAAAAAAGCAGAGAAGAAACAAAGCTTTTGGGGCAAATTGGGTATGGCGCTTGGTTTTATCGCTGCGATTGTGATTGCACCGTTTAACCCAGTGATGTCGGCAATTATGATTGGAACCATGGTTGCGGCGATTGTTATTCCTAAGATCGCAGATGAAATAATGAAAGCGGCAGGTGTTCCTGAGGAAACTCGGGAAAAAGTTAAAATGGGGTTGGAGATCGGCATTGGTCTTGTTGGTATGCTGCTTAGCTTTAACCCTGCCCAGTTGGTAAAAAACATAGCCAAAACAGCGGCGACTGCGGCAGCAAAAGCTGCCAGTGTGGTTGACCGTGCTGTTGATGCAATGATGAGCCTACGTAGTATTTTAGCCAATATAAACCCTGCTAAATTGGCTGCTCTGTTGGGGAAATCTGCCGCAAACGGTGCGACTAAAGCGACTAAGTTATTAGATACCGCAGTCGATGCACTCAAAGCATTTAAAACGACATTGGTTAACACGACCAAACAAGCTCTGCAAAAAGCGGCTGATACGGTGACAAAAGTCATGAATCAAGCACTTGAAGCTCTTAACCAATTGAAAGCGAGTTTTATTAAAGCACTAGACACGGCAGCTGATGCTGTTAAATCGGTGGGTACGGCGCTGAAAGAGCAGTTAGCTAGTCTAACCAAAGCGGTCGATAAAGTTTCGTCTGTAATGGACGACTTTGCTGCTAGTGTGAAAAAACTAAACCCAACTAATATGTTAAATAAGTTGTCCGAAATTACTGACAAAATGTCTGACATGCTCAACACCATAAAGGCTATGCGACCAAGTCAACTTCTCAATAAAGCCAAACAGATGTTGGATGATGTGGTCGAATCACTTAAAGATTTGATGACAAATAGTGAGAAAACTAAGCTTCGAGCGACACGGGTCAACCAAGTGGTGGAAGTAAGTTCGAATGTGACTTCTGTCGTTAGTACCGGTTATAGCGTGAAATCTGCTGATATCTCGAAAGATTTAGAGGTTGCTCAAGCTAAACAAGAAGAGCTAGAAACTCGTATTCAGCAAATATTAACCATGCTTTCTCAGTCGATGCGCGCCGTGACTCATGCGTTTGAGTCTCTTTACAAAACCAACAGTGATTATCGTGAATTTAATGACAAGATGATTTCGATCACTATGTAATCCGGAGAAATAATATGGCAACTGCAATGACGATTCCAATGCCTTTGGATTTCACACTGAAGGAAGGTAAGGACACAACAAACAGCCTAGAGATCAATGAGAAAGAGTGGTATGGCTTCTCTAATGCATTAAGCCCAGAGATCAATGAGAAAGAGTGGAATGACTTCTCTAATGCATTAGATGAAGTCAATTCAGGCACTGTTTCGATGAGTGACCTTTTGGCTTTGCTAGCCGAGATTATTGAATCGTCTCAGCGCTTACGTGCTCAGGTGATGCAAAACCGCATTACTGAAGCTGTCGCGACTAGTGATCTAGCTGTGAAAATTGCCGGAGATAAGTGTGGTGATGCACAGCGTAAGTTTGGCATTACACTGGCTGCTTCAGTTGTAACGATGGCACTAACCACGGCAGCAACTGTGCGAATGGGGCAAACTAAAACCCTTCAAGATAAACATGTTGTTGATATGACCAATGGCAAGTCGACTTCAGTGAAATCATTAGATTCGAATACCGTTAATGATTTTAGTGCTCGTTTACAAGAGGGGCGTACTGGTAAGTATCGTGCGGTATCTCAAATGAGTGAGATGGGCGGTAGCATGGTAGGCAATGTCAATGAGATGCAAAATGCTGCACAAGTGAGAACTCAAGAAGAGAGCCAAGCCACTAAAGATCTGAAAGAGAAGTTCGATGGTCAACTGGATCAATACATTCAAGACTTAACTCAAGAGGCGGTCAAATTGAATGAAATACTTGATTCCATGGCCAAAGCAAGTCAGGCAACAAACAGATAAGGAGCAAGAGCGGGCTTGCCCGCTCTTTTTAGCCTATGCGAAGTGTCTCGTTTTCGATATCACAAAAAGCTGAGCGTGTTTCTGACATCACTCCGACAAAACAAACTCGGGAAGAAAGTCAGACGAAGCGTGTCCGAGATGTTAAGCAAGCTGATAAACGGGCAAAAAAACAACATCGCCTTTTTCGTATTAGACGTAAGCCGATGACACCTCAACAGCAGCGGCAATTTTCAAAAATGCTGAACAGTTATCAACTTAAAGCCTTAAGAGATTGGCATGGGTTCACGCAAGGCTTACCCGAAAAACAATCGCTTAACGAGGCGCAGCTATTTATTTTACAGGCTGCCAATCAATGTCAGCATCTTTATCCTTCCTCTATTCGCAAAAAAATGACTCAGTATCTGGAGTCATTAGGTGCGTTGGCCGAGGGAATGGACGCAGACAGTGAAGTACTGCAACAGTTGGTAGCTTATGAGCATTATCTGGAAGGGTTACTTTCAATGTTAGTACTCTGTCGAAAGTATGACTATCGTGAGCGTCGGTACCAACAAAAGCCACAAAATTTGAATGATTCTAACGGAGATCTTAACGATGACCAGTCCTTCTAGAATAGCCCATTGCGACATCCAAAATAGCGGATTAGATCCTTATGAAATGCTCAAAAACAAGTCACAACGACTGAGTTGGAATCGGCTGTCTGATACCGATATTTATCTTGATAAAAAGGCGGTGATTGAGTGGTTTGAACGTTTACGTCACTACTCAGAGCCGACGGTCAAAGCCATTGTTGTTGACGGAGTATTGGAAAGTGAATTCCACAATATCACTTTTATTTTACGACTAGTACAGGAACACGACTTTAGCACTATGACATCTAAAGATACTTATCAATTATTGTATGATTTTGTGTGCCAAACACCTCAAGGAATTAGAGATTGGGTGGATGAAAAAGATTATTTGATGAGCCGCAATGTATTAGCCCTACTTTCTCGAAATCGGTAAAATCTATGACTCATGACATCATATCTTTAAAGCCTTACCGCCAACTTAGCAGTACTGTGGCGGCGCAGATTAATGCGGTCGCAGGGCATTGTTTTGACAACCAAGCCATTCATCTTGATTTTGGTCAACTGGTATTAACCCCGAAATTTGTTGATGAGTTAGTCGAAATAACCCTAACTCATTTAGGTATCGAAGGCACAGGATATGTCAGAGTCAAAGACATTGAGCGTTTGCTTGGGCTAGAAGTTAAACACCTTGAAAAAGAATATCTTGACTATCTTATGGCAATGAACCTTGCTAAAGAGGGAGTACGATATGTACGCTTCATTGATAAAGAAAATCAGGTTGCTCTCCCCTCTCTTATGACCTGTATCTTTAAGTGTAGTCGTATCAGAATAACCATGTATCTGGTTGCCGAATTGCTTGATATTGACACTGAATATTTACAGTTTAAACCTCAACGTTTACCCGCAGATCTTAAGTTATCGGTTAGCTGGGCTCCATTTGAAACATACTTAAGCTGTGATGAATTAACTACGTTGTCTTCTGAAGATGTGGTTCTGGTGTACCCCAAATAAATGCAATTCACGTTAAATCCAATCGAGCAATTTTTGCTCCATCTCGAGCAAAGTGAACGGACAGTATTTAGTGAGTATCCCGACTATCTTATTTATCCCATTTTGCCGTTTTTTCAACTCGTTCATGTTTGCAATACGGAACAGGTGATTGAACAGCTGAACCAGTTTGAATCGGTATTAGGTGGTTACTTGATACGGGTTGACGGTTACTTAGCGTTTACTTGTTCTGAGTTTAGTGTCCGCGAAGATGATCTTCGTCGTTTGACTCTTCAATTGTTAGAAATAATGAGGTTCTAATATGTTATCCCCCACTTCCTCTGTTGGTCGTCTTGTTGTCGAACCCTCCTCCAATACCGATGAAAGTCGGCCTGATAGTTTAAGAGGAGAAAGGTCTCTGATAGCGTCAGTTAGCCCTCGACAGACGACTGTGCCTAGTGATGAAAGTCCTGACCGACTAATGGTCGCAATGTCAGCGTTTGCTTCTGATAGTTCAGAAGCTGAGGAAAGCGAAGCTGAGAAAAAAATACCCTGTAAAAAAAGTAGCAACAATAAAAAAAAGGTCGAGAGGAAATCCAATCGATATCATGACAAGACTAAAGCGAAAGCTCACCTTGGTGCCTGTGTGACAGGAGGCATTGCAATGGGCGTGTTAGCTGGGCCTATTGGTTTGGTGTTTGCTGCGGTTTATATTAATGCTATGTGTGTGACTATGTATGGTGGCAGCCAATTTGTCACTGGAGATAAAAAGGAGAATAAAAAGCCCGTAGAAGAGTTGCCGCAGGAGAACACATCGCCTCATCCGACAGCTAACAACGATCCTTTAAGACCAGAACCCGCATCACAACCAGAGCAAGATGACGATAAAGGTGAGGGAGAGGCCGACCGCAGCTACTATAATAAAGTTAATAGTGATAATTTCACCTTTGCTCCAGTGATCTCCTCCGGAGATAACATCACCATCAATGGTAACATCTATCTCTACCCTGGTGCGGATTATCAACCCACGCCCAACGCAGATCACACGTCGAAAAATGTAGCGACGCAAACCTCGGAACAAGCTTCAGAAACTTTAGTTCAAGAGCAAGATCGGTCGGTTTTCGTTACTAACATTACCCAAGTACCATCACCGAGCATTGAACAGACCGGGCCCCTAGATGAAGCCGTGAAAAAAATTTTGGTTGACCCTTCCGCTAACAGCCAACTGTTTCATTGTACATTCAGTGATGGGATGAACGCTTATTTACGCGCAGACCCGCACCTTATTACTCCGGCTAAGGTAGCGACTCATCAACAACATATTCACCAACAGCAGGTTGAGACACCGTCTTCACCTCCGACCGGTTTTCTAGGTTGGGTTAAAAACGGAAAAAATGATAGTTGGATACAGACGAATCAGTTTACCCCTGTACAAACCACTGAAGGTCCGATTAGAGGCAAGAATTACGAAGCCGATGCAGGCCTGAACCTCAGCAGCGGTGAGCGCTGGCATAATGCTCCACCTGTGTCACTTTCGTCAAATCAAGGTAATCAGGATCCTTTGGATGATGACGACTCTACAGCATTAAAGTTTACAACTGAAAAGGTTAGGACAGCTGAGCTGAAATATCGTAACGACGCTCAGCTTTCTACAATTTCATCTCGACTGATGGAAGAGACACATTCGATAGGTTCTGGAAATTCAGGTTTGAGTGAGCAAGATAGTTCTGCGACAACCGGTTCTTTAGGCTGGGTTAAAGGTGAAGATAATAGCGGTTGGAAACAAACGAATCAGTATACTCCTGTGCAAACCACGGAAGGTCCCATTAGAGGTAAGAACTACGAAGCCGATGCAGGTTCGAGTATCAACAGTAGTGAGCGATTACATAACGATCCTTCTGTGTCATTTTCGTCAAATCAAGGCTCTACGGAGCCTTTGAGCGATGACGATTCTATTGAATTACAGTCGACTACTAATGAAGTCAAGGTGGCTGAGTTGATATCTCGTAGCGATTCTAAAGGTTCTTTGATTTCATCTAAAGTGAGCTCGAAAGAAGATATCCCTGAAAAGAAAGAGACAGCTTTTCTATCAGAACATATTTTATCGGGTGGTTGGAAATTTGAGGTTCAAGGTGGTAAAGCTCGTTGGGTTAATGTTCAAACGAGCAATTCAAATACTCAACAAAGACCAGTGATCCTTAGTGCTGGGTCAGCCATTAGTGGTGTTGCGCAAAACTATACGCAAGGTATTTTTGCCAATGTGAAGGACCTTGATGAAAGTCGACGAGAGTTTTTTCATAAGCTTCAAGAGGGGGTATCAGTAAAGCGGCTCTCAGAGTTTAATATTATAAACGGGAAAGCTGAACGGCCTTTGGATAAACAGAATATTGCTTATGTCGCGTAGTGAATAAATCTGTCAAAAGCAGAGGTTTGTATTAAAAGACTAAGTTCTGGTTTAGTCTTTTTTTTTCTGTTGAGTTTAGTGAGTTTGATTGGTTAAGGTACGCCCAAGTATTGAACAGAGGTGTTCCCTTGTACATTGAAATTGACCCAGAACAGCGAGTGATTCCACAAATCACACTTAAGCGCGAGCGTAGCTCTAATGTAATTAAAAAGTCTGAGGTACGCCTTTTTCACGAAGCTCAGGCATTGTTGATGGCGATAGAAGAGCAAACGCAAGAGCATCAAAAGATTCTTGAGAAGCAAGTATTGCGGATGATTGAAGACAAAGAGCAGGCACTCAATGAATACGTGGAGAAAGCTTACGATAAGGTCATGGAAAGTTGGCTGCGTCAGCAGAGTGAATGGTTTGAACATGCCCAACATCAACTGGCGGAATTGCTCAATGATCAACAAAACAACTTCAATCAAGTCAAACAAGAACTCAAAAGATCGATTGCTACCTCGGTCAGTTCACGTCTAACCAAATTGAATCAAAGTGACCATCTGATTGGTCACTTGGTTGAGTTGCTGCACTCTGAAATTGATGATGAAGCGAGAAACTTATCGGTAAAAAAAATCACCCAAGGAGATGGCGTGGTTTTAACTATCGAGAATGAAGACAGTATTATTAGTATTAACACTATTAGCCTCGTTAATGAGTTGAGAGCGGGTTTGGACCAATTATGATAACTCGGTTCAAAGGTCGGTCGTTACTGTTCAACCCGAGCAGTGTCATTATTGCTTTGCTATTGCCTACCATTATTTTGGTGACTTTACCTGGCGGTATTATCGATGCATTTATTCTAGTCAGCTTTATCAGTTCCGCTTTGCTCTTGGTGATCATGTTGGAGAATGATGACCCTCTGAGCGTCACTTTTTTGCCTACAGTGGTGCTACTACTGACTACCTTTCGCTTATTGCTTTCTATTGCAACTACTCGAAATATTATTGCCAACGAAGATGTTGGCGATGTAATTGAAATTGTTGGCGAGTTTGTGATGGGCGGTAATTTGATTTCCGGCCTACTTATTTTTGTCATTATCACCATTGTTCAGTTTTTAGTGGTTACTAAAGGCGGAGAACGGGTTGCCGAAGTCGGTGCACGATTTTCTCTTGACGCACTACCCGGTAAACAGATGACGATTGATGGTGACTTAAAAAGTGGCCTCATTACTGGTGAGCAGGCGCAAAAATTACGTGCAGACCTTAGCACTGAGAATAAACTGTTTGGTTCGCTTGATGGGGCTATGAAGTTTGTGAAAGGGGATTCTATCGCCGGGATTCTAATTAGTCTGGTTAACCTGTTTGGCGGTATTTATGTCGGTATCAATCAATTTGACTTATCGCTTTCAGAGAGTGTGAGTCGGTTTTCGGTTCTAACGATTGGCGATGGTCTTGTCTCTCAGATCCCGAGCTTGTTGCTCTCGATGGCATGTGGGGTTTACTTAACCCGAATTAAAAGAGCTGGAGAAGAATCAAGTCCTTTTATTGAACAGTTAATGACGCAGATTGGCGTGTTTTGGAAAAGCCTCTTGATCATCGGATTCGTCATCTTTGCGCTTGGCCTATCTAATAGCAACTTGTTGTATGTCTGTGCACCTCTCGCGCTAATGTGCACGTTATTGGCTTTTTTATTGTGGCGTAAGCAAGCCCAGCCTACAGCCATAGCGGTATTTGAGCCGTTAGGTTCTGGTGTGTTTCAGTCGCTGAAATTTGTTATTCGTGAAGGTAACCATCAGCTTGTTATTCAACGTAGAGTCGAAGATATTGAGCAAGTTTTGTGGGGGCAGTCTTTGGGGGCGCCTGCAGTAACTGTCAATGCCCAGCTCGATAATAATATTGAAGTATATATCTCCGGTATATGTATTTTCCGTTTTAGTCATGACGCTTCGGCGCCTATAATTGAAGTGATGGAGGATGATGTTTTTGTTCGCCATCAAGATGTTGTATCAAATGTTTCGACAATCGTTGATTACTTTCTACGAAAACGTTTAGTGGAGAAATATAACCTCCAATATACCAATAATATTATAGATGGGTTGGCAACGCAGAGTGAAGTGATGAAAAACGAAATCTACTCAGCGATTGGTTTGAATCGTGTTCATGATGTTTTGAAAGAGATGATCCGTTCATCTGAATTCTATTTGGATAGGATTAGCTTTTTTGAGGCGCTGATCTACTGGTCTCGTATTGAAAGCGAGCCTAAAAACTGGTTGATCCGCATTCGTAGCCAAGCGCGTTATGAGATTACATCACGCTTACTTCATAACCAAGATAAGCTGCATGTTGCTCTACTTGATCCCCCATTAACGGAATTGATTGAATCATTTGTTATGGGTGAGACGGAAGATGTAGATCGATTGATTGATATTCAACAAAGCTTGCGTAAAGAAGTGGTGCGTTTAACGACACAGTACGGATATAAGCCTGTTTTGGTGGTTAATGATAGCGAGGTCAATCCGGTGAAATCCTTTTTCCAGCAGGTAATGTCAACAGTTGTGGTGTGTAGCCATGGTGATATTGCCGACTCTTCTTATATTGCGACGTCTGAGCCACTTCAGATTGCAAGTTAAGGGACTTAAATGGAATCCACTGAACCTAAAAAATATCCGCCTACGGAAAAGAAATTACGCGATCTGAAAAAGAAAGGGCAGTTTCCCAAAACTGAACTGGCGGAGACGACTTTAGAGTTGATTGTGTTTGCTGTGGTGCTAATTGGTGTCATTTTTCTACTCTTCGAAAACGCAGACCGTTGGATGGAAGAAATGCTTTACTCCGACGTTCAAGTTGGTTTTAAGTTGATGCTTTCATTGATTAGTGCAGTGATTGGGGGGGTCGTACTGGTCAAAATGATTATGGCGGTTATTGATTGGGTTGTTATTAATAAAAATGTTATCAACACCGAGTCCTTGGGGTTAAAAATTGAAAAGCTTCACCCTGTCACTGGGTTCAAGAATATTTTGGGTATTGAGGCAATGTCACGCTCATTGCGTAAGGTCTTAGAGCTGCTTTTTCTTCTGTTTTTGCTCAAGTATGTTTTTGATATTGCAGGTGACGAACTTAATACACTCAAAGAGATCAACAATCGCAGTTTCTTTCTCTATAACTTGGTGTTCTGTCTATTGATGGTGTCACTGTTATTTTTTGTTTATGGGGTGAGTGTTGGTTGTGTCGATTTTTTAGTTGAGCGTTACCACTTTGAACGAAAAAACCGTATGACGTTCACTGAGGTGAAGAATGAAATGAAAGAAACGGAAGGATCACCCGAAATAAAATCAGAACGCAAAAGAAAGATGCGTGAGGTTATGGAGGCCCCTATTACCAAAGGTAGAACACCGACATTTGCCTTGGCAAACCCAACTCATATTTTGGTTCCTATCTGTTTTGAACCACATATTGATAAAGCTCCGGTGGTTTTAAAAATCAGTACAGACTTATTCGCTCAGGAAGAAAAAAAGCGTTTAAAGATGATGAACGTGCCGATTATTGAACACAAACCTTTGGCAAGAGCCTTCTATCGCAAGATGAAGCACGGTGAAGATTTTATTCCTAAAGAATTCTATCGTGACGTGGCCATGATCCTATCAGCCCTTAAAAAGCATCAAAAAAATGAACAATCTAAATAAAATCAGCCTCCCGCTGGCCGGGATGGTCATGCTAAGTGCGTGCAGTAACCAGATTCGAGACGACAATTTAATACTCGATTATGATTGGAAACCCGATGTGTACAATTTGGTTATCGCTAATGTTGCCGATGCCGATAATATGCGATTTTGGGTTCGGCGGGCCCCTGAATACGCAGAAGGTTCGCCGCACCATCGAGCCTGTGTTGAGGTCGCGCAACCGACAGAGGCAAATCGATTCTATATTGCTAACCTAAATACTTATGGTCTGACGGAAGTGAAAAGTTGTAATGAAAATTATCTGGCGGTCAATAACTTAGTTGAACCAGAAAGAAGCCAGGCCTTTGATGGTGAGCAATGGCGAACAGTCTATGGTATTTCCAAAAGTGAACTCAATCATTCAAGTTTGTTACTTAAGTTTGAAAACTTGTTTCCCGTCAATGACTTTAGTCTGACCAGAAAAGCGCGTAATTCTTTGATTGCTGTGTTAACGGAATTACAAAAGTGGCCAGTACAAAGTGTGACTATTTATGGAGTAGCTGATTCATCTGGTACTTATTCGACTAATCGAACGCTGGCGGACCAACGAGCGAAGGTGACTCGTGAATTTTTAATAGAAGAAGGATTGAGGTATGTCCCCGTGCATATCAGAGGTAGTGTTGAAAATGGTCTAAATACGGCGCAGCAGCGAGTCGATCAAAGGCGTTTCATGATAGAGGTAAAGTTAAAAAAACATGAAAGATAGAAAGTTTTTTTTATTGATCAATGAATTTGTTCACTTGAATCACGAAGGCAGCCTTCACCTTGAAGGAGGCGATGCTTTAATTTGTCAATATAAAGAGCGGCAGATAAGAGTTGAGAATGGCGCTAGGCTCGGTTTACATGGGCAAATTGTGCTGGTGACAAAAATAAATCAGCAGTCATTGTCCGCTAACTTGTCGCTCAAGCTCAATGCCGATTTTCGCCTTACGGCGGACGGCTACATCGCCTGTATCACAGAGCAAGATTTTGATTTTATGCGCCATATTACGTTGCCGGAACATCCCCAGGAATTACTCCGTCTGTTAAATGAGTTTGTTGTTCAAACCACTATATTGGATGAAGAGATAAAACTACATGTGGTTGATTGAATTTGTAGACGGCCACCTCCACGGTGTATCGCTACCATTGCAAACAACATTCTCTCTCATGGGCAACAAAGAGGTCAGGCGAGATAATCAACTTTCGGTGCCGGAATATCTTCCTAGTGATACGGAATTAGTTTTTAAAATAGAAGATCAAACATGGTTCGTGAAAGGTTTTCGTCGCGGCGATAAGCTTAAAAAACTGGTGGCTAATAGAGTCTACAGCTTTAAAGGATTGAGTTTTTTCTTATATCAAGAAGGTGAGAGGAACCCCAAATTACGTCGTTTTCGTTTTAGACAGTATCAACCCGTAGTGGCTTTGACTTTGGTCCTTAATGTTGCACTGGCGGCTACAGTATTGGCTTTTTTTTATAATCAGCAGCAGTCGTTGATTGCAGAATACTTAAATCTGCTGGGATCTGGTTTTATTAAAGACGGCAAGTTAAACGTTTTTGATGAAGCTGCGTTACAGGCTCTTCCTGATTACTGGCAGGATAACCTTAGATTGGTCGAATCAAACCAATACCTTCGATTAACACAACTCGATATTGAGCTGGTTTCTTCTCTCACAGGAAAATCGCTTGAGAGTCAGTTGGTATCTAAAGCTAACAGAGATGAAGTTCAGGTTAATACTTATGAAGAAGAGAATCGGATAATGCTTCTGTTTGGGGAGTATGGATTAACGTTTTCTAAGGTTGGGGATAATTGGTTTGTGTCAGATCGGGCTAAAGCGGAGCAGTTATTAAAGAGTGCGGGGCTCGGCTCATTGACGGCGAACCTAAAAACGAAACTTGACCAAACCGAGGTCATTTCTAGTAGAGAATTCCCGTACTCAATTTTTTATTCAACCACTTCTGGTGGCTACATTTATGACCAACAAGGGCGCTATTGGGAAGGTAGCACTGTCCCAAGCCTCGGGGTCATTCAATCGATAACACGAGACAAAGTCGTATTCAAAAATGCTCATAAAACTCGTGTGTATCTAATTCAACCATAGTAGGAAAATAGTATGTCAGAAATTCATATTGGAATGACGCGAGTTCCGTCCATGCAAGACCTGGGCTCGGAACAAGCAAAAGCCATCGTTGAAAACAGCCCAGTGGTTCAGCGAGTAATCAACGCAAGCCGGGATACAAGTTCGTCACTATATCTCTTTACTCCTGGGGCTTCCGATCCACTAGACCTTATTGATCAACTGTTATCTAATTACATTGAGGTTCAAACCGCTAAAGCGGATAAGACAGCTCAAACAATAGAGACCCAATCGAGTGCTATTGCTGAAATTAACCGGTTATGGGGATTAATCATGGCAGAAACGCTCCCTACTACCGATCCTTCAAAGAATGATATGAAGGATCTAAAAAATGTAAAAATATCATCAGACCCAGATGTTTTTGCTCTGGATGAAATTAATAGGCTTATCATTGAGGATTTAGGGGACGGGCAAGGAATCGCAGCAATTACAGGTAAGGATCTCAGTGCGACAAAAACTATGAAGGTCTCCTATGGGACCTTACAAGAATACAATGCTACGATGACAGCGTACTGTGACACGATTCAGGTTGATCTAGATACACAACAGCAGGAGTTTAAAAATATTATGACGGAAATATCATCGGCTCAAGAAGAGATACGTGATGTTCGCCGTGCCATTGTGGCGATTACACAGGGGTAAATAATGAAAGTTGCAATTGATGTTGTGGTTGGACACACCACGATGACTCTGGATGAACTTAATCAGTTACATAAAGGTCAGATTAAACCCGTAGCGGACTTTATCCAGTCTGAAGTCATGCTTAAAAGTGGCAATGAGCTGATTGCAACAGGAACACTCGTCAAAGTTGACGAGCAGTTTTGTGTAGCAATTGACGAAATTAACGTAACAGCATAGCTAAGCTAACTTATTAGGGTCTGTTGACCTTTCGTGATGATTTTTTGAACGGCATGGTGAAGGTTATAATCATTTCGCCAAAAACAAATCACAACTGAGTTCACCATGCCAAGGACAATGCTAACTGATAAACGATGGGAAAAGCTACTTCAAGTAATGACGAGTACCGGTCGAGTTTATAATAAACCAGAGCATCGGATGACTTTCGAAGGGATACAGTTTCGAATGAGAACTGGCGTGCCATGGAGAGATTTACCTTCTGAATTCGGTGAGTGGAGTACCGTTTATAGACGCTTCAACCTTTGGCCTAGAAAAGGCATTTTAAAACTACTTTTCAATCAGTTATCTAGCATGGCTGATTTTGAATGGGTCTTTCTAGACGGTTCAATTGTCCGAGCTCATCAGCATAGTACTGGTGCGGCAACACCAGATAACGAGTGCATTGGAAAGAGTCGTGGCGGTAATTCAACTAAGATCCATCTAGCTGTAGACTGTGGTGGAGTACCTATCTGTTTTGACCTTTCTGAGGGGCAACGACACGATATTGTCCATGCCGAAAGCCTTGTAGAACAGTTAGATGAAGTGAATACCATTGTTTGTAACAAAGGCTATGATAGTGACCCCTTTCGACATTTTGTCCAATTAAAAGGTGGAACAACCGTCATAGCTAAACGCAACAATGGGCAAGATATAGACAAGGAAAGTATGGATTGGTGTCTATATAAGTATCGTCATTTAGTTGAAAATGCGTTTGCTAAAATCAAGCATTATCGAGCAATATCAACTAGATATAATAAGTTGAAAAGGAACTATGCCAGTATGGTATCGCTGGCATTTATGTTAATGTGGCTACCAATGCATTGCTGAGCATAAAACGTACAGCAAAGATCAACACGCCCTAATAACCAAAGATAAAAATTGGAACCGTCCTTTTCATGGTTTTTTTTGGGGGTTTTTTGATATTTTTATTTTTACTGGTTTTTTGTTTTTTATATTTTTTAAATTCATGGTTTTTTCACGGTGTTTTTATCATATTTTTTCCAAATTAATACATTATCTCTATCGTTAATTTACTCATAAAATAGTACGCGGTTCTAAGATTACACACTGAATCAGCATATTAGGGTCGAGTGACGTCAGCGATCCAGACGAGCTGGTGCTTTACCGCCTTGTTTGGGTTAATAAAATAGAGCAAGAATAATCAGTGTATATAGGGGGGAATGATGGAAAGAAATTACGTATTGGGAAATCAGGTGATTTTTGACATTTTAAAACGTGAGGTTGTTGCCGGTGATCACGTTGTAAATTTGGGGGGGCGGGAAGCTGCAATTCTCAAATTACTGTGTGAACGAAGTAATCAAGTATTAAGCAAAGATGATATTCATGAGCAGGTTTGGGGAAGGGTTTTGGTGAGTGAAACGTCTCTGACCAAAGCAATTTCCAATTTACGTAAATCGTTAGCCTCATTTAGTGATCTGGCTTGCGAGATAAAAACCGTACCGAAAGAGGGTTATATGCTGATTCTTGATGATGAGGCCGTAGCCCAATTTTCCTCCGAAGAAATACCGACATTGGCGATTAAAAATATCGTTAGTAGCACTAAACCGGTTATCAATTCTTCTTATCTTAACTCTGTTTCTCAACCTATCAGTTCCCCTGTTAAGGGGAAATTTTGGTTTACAATGGTTTTTTCTGCTTCCTTATCGGCCTCGGTTCTGACGGCTGGAATTTTGCTTTTTATGAGATGAACTCTCTGCATCTTGGGATAGCAATGGCGTTTGTCGTTGCTGTTCTCCTACCTACACGCATCCAGTTGTCGTGGATTTTTTACCACAGCGCAGGCAGGTGCGGCTAGAGCAAGTAAACCAAATGTCTTTAGTATGGGAACAGTCGTCGTTTTTACAGTGCAGGTTTTATCGATAATGGTAAGCGATTGATATTTAAGCTTTTCCTACAATGGTATCAATTTCTACATGCCCAATTTCTGTTTTTTCATCCACTATGGCTGGGCGCCCACTGATATTGACTCGGTTCTGAATCGTTGAACGTACTGTTCCCGATCGCTTGTAGGGCTTATTTCTATGAGGTAAATCTTTACGCAGAGGTTCTCCTTATTCTTCAAGGTGATCGATATAACGTATTCTCGCTAATGTTGGTGTGATGATTCAAAGCCAACTCACCACTGACAACATTAGGGGAAGTGGTGAGTTGGCTTTGTCGATGGCGTCTATTCTTCTCGCCTTAGCCAGTTTTTGTCTGTTGTACGTGAAGAATATAGATCGTTAAAGTCATCGGGGCTTCCTTGAAGATAACAGCTGCTCACGAAGATCACCTTTTTTGGCAACAGATAACAGCTTATTATGAAACTCATCTTTGTTGACAAGCGCTTCTGAAAACACCACTGTAGCTTCTTTCGCCTTTTTTAGAATACTTTGATTGGTGAAAAAGTCTTTGCCAATAGCGTCAAAGCCCGGCTTATTATCAAAATCTTTATTCATACGCTGCCGCGCAGTGTCTGTGTTCAGTGGGTATCGAATTTCATCCATTGAATGCCCGCCATCAAAGAGTATGAACATTAACCCCTGCAATTCAATATAACGGCTTATATCATTCGCAGAACGATGTTTGTGAACTTCTTTACAAGCTCTGGCAGCCCCATGCTGAATCATGATTGACCCAGATGGACCATTGACATAGGTTCCGGTACCTGAGCGAAATAACGCGTTCATGAAAGAATCTTCCTTCTGAGCGTCTTTATGCTCTGGATCCTGAATTTCTAATCGGTCAGGACAACGCGTATTCTCACCCGCGCCAAGTAATCCGTCATAGTCTTGCTGGTATTCAATATCGTACTGAGCCCTAAGATCACTAGGAGATGCATCATGGCTTCGTAAAATGCCCATCGCATGACTGTCTTGAACTCGGAACAAGTTGCCTTCTTTTACACTGAGCTCAATCCTACCTTTTCCGGGCGCTTTAACAGAGTCAAACATTTCATCCCAATGGCCTTGAGCGAGAAGACTTGACACATTTGGATCATTTTTTAATGTGTAATCTAGGTAACGGTTTTGATATATCTCTTTGATCTGAGATCGCCTTTCTTGAGGAACGTCTAACTCACTTATCATTTTATCAACGCGTTGATTAAAACCCGCAAGTTGTCTTGCACCAACAAAGACCTCTTTCCCACCTTTGATAATGTTGTCATAGTTGCCGTCAAAGGCTTGATCGAAAACCTCTAACACGGCTTTGGGTAGAAGAGTCTTGATGTAGTCTGCCTGCTCTTGTGAGTATTGATGTAAACGATCGGCCATCAGACCATTCTTGTCGCTAAACATGTCCTCAATAGCAAATTTGGCATAGTAACTTTCAAATACACGTCGAACTGGATCATTGATCTGTCGGAATTTTGCGTTCTTATCCAACTGACCTAGCTCGTTATCGGAATTAGTAATGAGAGTTGTCAAGTCTTGACCAGATCGCAGGATCTCTTGAGTTTTGGTCCGCTGAGCGTTCGGCTGTCTAAAGCGCGGATGACCAAGACTTAATGCCCCATCTTTTAGTGTCGCTCTGCCTGGTTCAAGGGAGTCCTTTGAATGTTTTTCGGTCACTTTAATCGCTATTTGGCCATTAACAGGAGAACCAAACTTTGAAACAAGGCCGTCCAATTTTATTATCTCACCATCATCAGTCGTTAAGTTATGGGATGTGGGATGACTAACCGAACGCACCTCTAAAGGTGGATTGTGCGGACTGTTAGAGGTCTTAGTAATGGAAGATCCCGTACTGGGAACGATAGATTGTGCGGTTAAGGTCATATATATTCCTATTTAAGCTGATTAATGGATTGTGAGTTGACGCTAAAGAGAGAGGTTTCTCTCCCTGGCTTGTTGATTAGAATTTAGAAGCTGGCGCGGCGGTATAATGCCGCATGCTTTCGCTAATGAGATTCGTTGCAGCACCTGCGTGGGCAATGACCGCCATATCTCTTGCTTGACTGAAGCCTTGGCGCGCTTCTAGGAAGAAGTCTTCATTTCTGCCCTGACCTTGTTTAAACACATTGCTGTTGATTAAATTCAGACCCATAGTTACCTCTGTATGTTATTAGGATGGCATCATTAAACTGACGGACGCGTTTTTCAACTTAAGCCTAATATTTCAGCGGCACAATATGGTTTCATAAAAATCCACTTTTATTAAGGGATTGCCCTAGTAAATCCATACCCTTTCAGGTTTTGCCAAATTAATTGATATATTAATATGAAACGGTTGATTCGATGAAAAAATGGACAAATAGCGCGAAAAAATGGCTTAAAATATTAACCATATGAATGATATAGTTAATAAGTGCCATTTATTGACTTTGCGTAATTAAATTTAAAGATAGAGCCTATCTGTTTCGTGTATTTCTTAGTTGATACGGCAAGGTTCAGGCATACCGAACCCAGTGAGCTTGTTCAACGCTTTTATCATCACGAAAGTTTCACTCACCTGTGCATTGTGATTTCTTAAGTTCAATCGTCCTCTTAGCAACTGTTTAACTCGATACATCGCAGTTTCTGAGAGTGAGTGTTTGTGGTAACCATATCGTTCTTTCCAATATTTATTTGAGCCGTATAACTTCTGGCAGCCAATTGCGAGATTTCGAGGATGACCACGCTCCCAGAAGGTAGCCCCCTCTCTTGAGGGGAAAAAGCGCAACAGCTCGCTCAATCTTAATAGCTGCGTGACACGCTCTCGTGTCGCAAGTGCCGTCACCAGGCACCTCAAGAATACTTCGACGTATTTGTTTCAGTAAGTTCGGAAGTACTTCTCCGTCTGTAACCGTCGATAAACTTAGTTCGGCTGCAATAATTTCATGTGTACTCGTATCTACTGCGAGGTGTAATTTCCGCCACATTCCGCGTTTACCATCCGTGCCATGTTTTTTGACTTTCAACTCGCCTTCAGCATAAACCTTAAGGCCTGTCGCATCGATAGCAAGGTGTTGAATCGGTCCTTTGGTTTTCGTTTTAAAACTCACATTAACGTATTTGGCTCGACGACTGATACAACTGTAGTGTGGGCAGCGCAGTGGAAGTTGAACAAATCGAAATACAGAGTCCATAAACCCTTGTGCAGCACGAAGTGGCATTGAAAAAATACGCTTTACCATCAAAGCGGTTGTGATGGCTAAATCACTGAAAATACGAGGTCTCCACGCTTGTTTTGCTTGCCTTGTTTCCAGTCTCTTATCGCTTCCTCGTCAATCCAAAACGTCAGAGAGCCGCGGTTGATGAGAGCTTGATTGTATTGCTTCCAGTTGTTTGTTTTGTAAAGAGTTTTCGACATGAGACTACAGGCTTGAATGAATGTAGCCGATCAGATCGTAAGCTTTGAATTTAGTTCCATCGATTTACGCAACAAAGCCCTTATTAGGTTAACAACAGCTCAATTTGAGGTATAGTTGCCGCTTGAAGAACATTTGATATCTAGTTTAATGCTTATTAATATTTGCATGTTTAACGAATCAGCTAAAAACGCTCCGTATTCGTTACTTAACCTCCTTACAGAATATTACCAAGCAGCAAGTTTTTTCACTATATCATTGGAGGAAACATGAAATGACGAGAGCCTTTAAAGTCAAGCAATTCGTTTTAATCGAGGACTCTCTGTTTATTCTTGACTCAAAAACCAATCAACAGTTGCGAATAGGTACACATGATTTATTAACTCTCAAAGAGTTGTGTTTTCATGCAGGAAAGATCGTTTCTAAAGAATCACTATTGGAAAAAGGATGGCCGGGAAAAATCGTTTCGGATAGTTCACTAACCCAATCGATTCGTAACATACGAACGTTATTAGGCGACAACGGCAAAGAACAAAAATGGTTAAAAACCGTCCCAAAAATCGGCTACGTACTAGACGAATCTATTGTTCACAAGATCAGTAATGAAAGCCTTTCCATTGATAGCTACATAGAACCACTTCAAAAAGAGGCTAAATTAATAAAAGAAATACAGAAAAACAACATACCTCGACTTAAGCGGTGGCTAAACTGTACAAATAACCTCAGTTGTGGATTTAAACTAACAATACTGAGCTTACTTTTAGTCTCGACTGCTAATTTGTCATATAAGGTTTACAAACTGATATTAATCAAACAAAAAACAACTAAATATCCAAAAATAAGCTTTGCACAAGGGGCAACAACAATCTATTCAGACAATACAGAATTCGCTTTAGAAGCAGGTAAAGGAATAGATGATTGGCTAGATAAAAATCAAATGAAGCCACAAAGAATTGATGTCTTATTGTTAAAAGAGAACCTCTCTTTTGCTATCGTAGATCAGCAGGGTAAAATCACCAATAAATTAATTTTATTAAAAAAAGGCTTTGAAAATAAACAAGTTGTGAAATTATTAGTCGCAGAGGTAAGTCATGCTTTCAACTAATTTATTCCTTGTCGCTATCCTCAATATTTTACTCTTTATTACCTACGGTCTCAGTGACACTCTTGTTGGCGTTGCTTATGACATAGATTACCGAGTCGAAGATGCTACAAGTGACTATTGCGGTTATAGTGAATCACAAATCTACTTCGATGATAAAAAATTCGAAATAAAATCAATCGTTGAAGAAAATACGCCAAATAACGAAAAATTGTATTTCGAAACACAAGCAAAGGGAACGTATTTATCGCTCAGTAACAATGTTTACAGTATGAACTTCACTGAACATACCTCCAATTTTATTGGAAACAAACGCCTACCTGAGACACCGATCATAAACAGTTTTTATAGCGCAGAACGGTATCTACCCTACCGAAACTCGATTGAAATAAAACACCGAAGTGAAAACTACCTTATTTTAATAAGTTTTATTAATGGTGGCCAGATTCTTGCTTTGGCGCGACACTAAGATACTTCACAATAATGACATCCATGTACAGGCTAAACAATTTCCCCACAACAACGTTTAATGAACGTTTATATCTTTATGCAATGCACCGCTTTGTTAAATAGCGTCAGTCTGTCGGCCAACTGCCTTTCTACACTCGCGGCATTGACCTCCCACTCTGATACCATAATAAGTTTATCTTGAGTGGTGTTCATAAATACCTGCTCATCAGACATCAGTAATTCAACTAGTTTTGATGCTTTGAGAGCCAAGACACGTCGATCACGTAAAGGTATTTCTACGAACGCTTGAATACTCTTTTCATTCAGTGAAATAAAAATCTCCTCTCCATCGACCAACTCAATAACAACAGGTTGATTACCCTCGATTCTTGATAACATGTTCGCGGGTACTCCTAGGTTTTCGACCAAGGTTTTGAATACTATCTCTCGCAACTTTTTCAACATTAACTCCTGTGAACTTATAATATTTGAACTTGATGTAAATAATGGTTATAGCTGCCGGAACAACATATGAAACTGGTCATAAATGTTGCCTCCAACCTGAGTGAGCAAGATGATGAAAACAACCAACTTTGCCGCCATAGGTAAACCAGGGTCTTGGACGCTAAACACCGTTTGAAGCAGACCAACAACCACGCCAGTTATCACAAAACTTAACGAAAATATAATGATCGCATCTTTCACTATGTCCAAACAGGCTGCGGTCACATCAAGTACGGTCATAAACATCCTCTATAAAATTAGTCAGTTGGTGCTCCTCAAATTCAAATAGATAATATTTATTACGAAACAGAACTCGATAACTATTGACCAGAGGGTATTGCCTGAACATTTCTGGTGAGAGCTCGAAGTGCGTTCTCGTTGTTCTCTCTACTGGTACTAGTGTTTGTAATGCAAGCGATGACGGGACAGTCAATCCTCCTCGGTCTGTATTGGTTTTTACCTCCTCCCTATGGAAAATATCGTGGCTTGCCTTCCCCGAAAAACTATTATTCAGACCTTGCCCCTTGGAATACCTAGGCTCGGGGGGAGCCATGACCGCTCTAGTTCGCCAGGCAACAATAGGATCTGTCTTAGCAACAGTGCTGCTACTTCGGTTTCGGTCATAGAGAGACCTAAACTTGGGCAGAATAGTTCTTTCCTTTGAATGACTGGTCACGTCTGGCTCGGTAGTACCAATCTTAGCGACAGAGCTATTACTCATTTCACGCTGGTCGATAGACCTAGTTGCTTGGGGCATTCCGAATCGACTAGTCACATTAGACTCGGCATTACCAGTCGTAACAACAGCACCATGACTCCGTTCTCGTTGATAAAGAGGAGGAGCTAGGGTCGCCTCTGCTGAAATCTGAGTGACGGGATGATGTTCTCGCCTTCTTAAATTTGATAGTTGTCCCATGAAGGCTTTATCTAAATCATCAACTATTGGCATTGTATTTAACAATGCATACACAACCTTGGCATCCAGCGATAAACTCACTTTTTGTAACGTTACCCTATTCAACATTGGGTGACCATATCGCAACGTTCCTGCTAGACCTAATCCAGAGTGACCATCAGAATCTCGCTTGACGATAACCAAAGGATCAATTGCGGCTTTGCTTTCAACGACATGTTGCTTCCTCTTATTCTCACAGCTCTGCTTGCATTCCTTAATACAAAGGTCACCAAAAGCATTCGTTTGGGAGATTCCTTTTGCTATCGGAAGCTCAACTTTAATCTCAGTTTCTAACTCTTTATCGTCGAAAAGCAGAAGTGTATCTAAATCAGGTTCGCGTAACTCAGTGAGGTGTTGATCCAACTCAAATCCTTCACCAGTTTTGAGTGTCGTACGAGTCACCTCACTGATAAATAAGTTAATCATGCTTTTCATTCCTCATCTGCTCGCGAAGTTCGGCGAGCGCGTCCTTTCGCTTTTCTAATCTTTGCTTTTCCGCTTCAACATCTTTTATTTGATGCGCCAGTTCTTGTGCATTCTGACGCTTTATGGAGGCATCAAAGAACAAAGATTCAATCACTGATTTGGTACTTTCTCGGCGCATAAACAACCGACTAAGGGCGTTAGATTCACCAACGACATTAAGACACTTCAAATAACGCTGTTGCTCCTCAATTTCTTGCCACTTCTCTTCAATGAAATTGACCAATTCCTGATATTGCTTCCTCAGGTTAACGAGCTTTCTTTGCTGTTTACCAATACGAATATCAACAATATCAATAAGCTGTCCAAATTCCTTCCATCGCTTCGAGGGTTTGCTCATATTCCACTCCATCGAACCCTTGCTTTAAAAAAGACATAATGTGCGGATAACGATCTATCGCCTCATCGGTTTCTAAGTCATTTCCTTTTTCGTACTCTCCAACTCGAATCAACAACTCAACATTGAAGTAGCGATAAACCATGTCTTTTACCCGTTCCGATAATCTTACGAACTCAGGGCTCTGAACTTTGTTCTGCAAACGACTTTTGCTTTTTAAAACATCGATAGCAGGGTAACGGCCAGTTGATGCTATTGTCGTCGAATAAACCAAATGACCATCAATCAGAGACTTCACTTCATGCGCGATTGGATCATCATCAATTTCCTTTTCAATCAATACCGTGAAGATTCCGGTTACAGAGCCAAACTTAGAGTTGCCACAACTTTCAACCAAGCGAGACAAAGCGAGGGAAACGCCTATCGGGATTCCCCCTTTGATCGGCGTGTTATCCAGCATCGCCTGAGCGCGAGCAAAACGAGTCAGTGAGTCAAAATACAACACTACCTTCTTGCCCTGCTCCATATAATGACGAGCAATAGAGACGGCAACTAACCCTGAACGTACCTTCTCCAAAGGATTAGCTTCCGAGGTCGATACTATAGTGATCGATTTCTGAATAACTTTAGGGCCAATTTCACCTTCAAGGAACTCAACGACTTCACGAGCTCGTTCGCCAATCATGGCGAAGATCACGACATCAGCATCCATATTGTTCGCCATAATAGATACCGTAGTCGTCTTTCCGGCTCCTGCTGGTGCAAACAAACCAACACGTTGCCCCTCTCCAATGGTAAAAAGTCCATCAATAATTTTGAGTTTGGTTGGAAAAACGGTTTCAATCGGTGCGCGAACATTTAGAGGTATCGGCTCTACAGCAATTGGTAGATCATGAAACTGACCTTCTTGATTGAGATAGTTATCGCCATAAATCGATTCGCCATAGCAGTTGATCACTTTCCCAACCAAGGCATTTTCATTTAATGGGAAGCAGAAACGACGCGGCGTAATTTCAACTCGGCCGCCACGCTGGACAGCTCCGGGCTGAAGAAGCTTTATCTCAACTCGCGATCCGGCAACTTTCATCACTTCCCCTCGAATACGCTCCATCGTAACCGTATCGATAAAACACTCCTGACCAACAAAGGTATCGACAGAAACATGACAAATAACTGTATCTTGATAGGACTCCTTAACCTTAAAAAAGTGCGTCAACATTAGTTAATCACCTTAAAAGAGATCGATACGTAGCGTTTATATTTTCTCTTAGTTTCGTTAGTATTTTTAAACAACTCACCTAAAAGCGGAATGCTAGAAAGAACGGGGACACCGGTGACAGTTTGTTGGGTTACGGTGTTGTCAAAGCCTCCCAAAATAACGGTTTGCTGAGGTTGGATATACACTTCTGACTGCAATGACTGAGAGCTAACTCTCGGCGGTTTTGACGTCCCGACTCTCTCATCCTCGTCATCATCCAAAGATTCTTCAATATATTCGACTTTGGCCTGGACATCGCCAGAGGGAAGCAAACGACCAGTGACATAGAGGCTATTGTCGGCCTCAATCTCTTGAGTCTGGACTTGTTTCTCTGATATCAAAGTAATCGTTGCCGTATCTTTTTTACCAAAATGACCTTGCTGATTTTCCAGAATCAATAAGTTGGTCTCATAAATACCCCGCGCAACCCCATTCGACGACAAGGCCTGAAAATTTTGTAGAAAATCCTTAGTTTGCGCAAACGGGGGCACCACTATGTCGTATATACCACGACTGCCATTTAACCAAGAGCTTTCTATTCCTAGGTTTTCACTTCTAGATACTGCGATGTCGTACACTTTGAGTGAAAATAATAATTGCTGACGCTTAATATCGATCAGAGCTGCAATTCGTTTCGCTAGCTTAACTTCAGCTGGTGTCCCACGGATAAGTAGTGCATTAGAGCCTGGTAAAGGCTGTACTTTGGAAGTTTTCTCTTCTTCATCTAGCTGTTGTTTATCCCCGTCGCTCAGCTTTACTTTGTAGGCTCTTTGAATAATTTCATCGTCGTTAACATTTTGGAATTGTCCAATGTTTATGATCGCCGCTGAAATCAAAGAAGTGGCACCGGGGAAGACAATATTGCCGTCAAAAGTATCAATTTGTCGGTCAACCACAGAGAGGTAATGGAAATTGATTCTTGCCAGTTCAAGGTCATTACCATTCTCAAGAAACTGGTTCTTATCCACCATAGTCGCGTAACCGACCGCATCATTGACAAACTTGCGAGTACCAGAGAACAAGATAGAATTACCGCGTTCAACTAACTTCACCTTGGTCGTCGTGCTTATTTGAAAGGTTTGTTGGAGCTCTTTTAACAAGGTTTTCGGTGCAATGTTACGCGGTTTATAAGCATAATTAATATAAGCTTGACCCGACTGAACCGTGAGAGTACCGCCGTAAACATACCAATCAAAGTCATATACTTCTGATAACTGGCTTAACAGATCCGCTCCATTCCCTGATAATGTCTGAGTAATCAACTGACGTTCAGTTTTGTTGTCTACATCTTCAACCAGCTTAACTTGCATCTCTTTAGCTATTGCTTTGAGCGCACCTTGCAAATTAATATCCTGCTGTTTAATCAACACTTCAGCTCGAACCAGTGTCGACAAAAAGATTAGGCACAGTAGTCGGTTATACTTCATCAATAATCTCTTCTAGACGTTGTTGATCTGCTTTCATGCGACGAATAGTTTCATTAATCACAGTTTGTTTAATCACCATATCGACAACATCCTGTTCAGTAACAACATTATCCTCACCAGAAGACGCTTCACCTAGAGCTTGCTTACTTTTATCTACCTGCTGAGCCACTAATTCGAAATCAGATTGAGTTTCTGATAGCCCAGCAATATGAGTGGTATTTATCATTTCAACTCTAGTCATAACCTACCTTTTGCATCATTTGCTTGAAAACATAAAACTGGTCGTTCAACAACCAGAGGTTAATTAAAATATTCACCACAATCGCTTTAATGTTTGGTGTAACAAAAAGTGACAAGGATGCTTTTTTGAAAAACAGATCGACGTAACCGCAACAGACTGTAATCGCGAGCATAATAATGATGTACTTGCCTGCTACAATTACCATCATCTTCAAACTATCCGTGATGAGAAAGAACAAGGACTCAAAATCTAGATTGAAATTTGCCTCATTACTGTGCGCTATCACGTCAATGATCGGGAGAAACAAAGTGCCGCTTTGCAACGCATAAACTAAAAAAGTTAAACTACTTATTTTTGCCAATGCCTCAGATTCATCAGTAAAGCGTTTGTCCTGAACCGACTGCTCGTTAAGTAGTAATAACTGTTGAATAACGCTGCCTACGGTTCCACTAAGCCAGTAAGGAACAGAGGACAACATCGCAAAAATCACCGCCGTTATGACCCAACCAAATGTCGGGATTTGTGCGAGTTGACTAGAATCAACAAAAATCGCTATTGCTGCGGCGATCGCCAGACAGGTAATGTTGTCTAAATAAAGCCTAGTCGGGTTATAAATTTTTAAAAAAAGGAAAAAACCAGCAAACAACATCCAATTGGGAAATAATAATTCCCCCATATTAGCCAAGAGCTCTGAACAACAAAGTCCAGCTATCCGAGAAGTAGAAAACCGCCAATTTCACGGGTGTTGAAATTACGGTAGGTGACAACATCGTCATACCAACACCACTCAAAATCACCGCAATCAAAAAGTCGATGCTGACAAATACCATGTACAATTTAAGTCCTAGTTCAAAACCTTGATATAGGTCAAGAATCAGATTGCCTAGAAAAAACTTAAACGTATCGTTATCTTCATCAAAATTAAGGGGAATATCGATCATACTTGTCAATTGATTCGTCTTAACCTCAGCTCGTTCCAACAATTCGGGGAAAAATTCAAAGATGTTACTGGCTAAATAATACATCGTAATATCCTTGGGCTGCTCTTCTTCCAATGTCAGATCCAATGGCAAACCAAGAGCCTCTTCCTTCTGTTTAGAGAAATAGGGCGTTACGCGCTCAATACCGGGCTTAATAACTGGCCATAAACTATTCAGCGCCATTAGAGCTGCAAGCAAGTTGACAACGATCGTAGGTGGTATCTGCTGAGTCCCAACCGCATTTTTAATAATGTTGAGCACAATGTTGTATTTAACAAAACCAGAAAAACAGATAAAAAACACCGTTGACAACAACGCCAGCGTCAACAAAACGATCAGGTTTGCACCAGAAAATGCATTGTCTGGACTAAGCAACTGAATCATAAACTGGGCTCACCACTTACCGCTAAAAGTAGCAGGGTCAAATGACCCCGACGTATTAAATATTTCGTGCAGAAGCTGAGATTGAATCTTTGATGGATTTTAGTGTTGATGTCGATGTTTGAGCGGCAATGCTTTGATCGGCCATCAATTGCTGAAGCTCAAGTGACTCGGACGCGCTTAAGATTAGTGTTCCACTAGTATCTGGCGTAAAAGTACCGTCGCTGGCTGTAGTACCTGTATGTTCTGTAATAAAATTCGACACTTTATCGTCTGCATTATCAGTAAGGGCACCAAAAACGCCTGAAACATAACCTGTGCTTAAATGAGTCATTTCTTATCTTCCATTGTGTGAAGTGTTGGAAGCATTATCACTAAAGAACCTGTCACCACACAGTGAAAATTCCTGATAATTACTCCTATCATGCATACTCAAAAAAGGTCAGCTTTTACCACCCAAGACTCTTCTGAATATTAACTTGGTACACTATATAAGGAGCCATCAAGACGATTGATGATTTCAGGTTCACCCTCATCTGAGTACAAGAAGTTAATGTCACCTAAAGACTCATTAAGTATTACTTGACTGAGTTTTTTAACCTTAACCATGGGTAAAACTCCAGCTGGGTGTCGACTCAACGAAGACTCTCGCATGCACTCAATTTTACTCAACTTATAAAGATTCCGCCCAGTATCACCTTTTCTATTCAACTGTTGATTCAAGGATTTAAAAATCGCCTTGACGCTTTTACCGTCTTGCACATCGTCAAGCTGCTCAAGGGTTTGTCTAAACTGATCAATTAACACACTTATGGGCATCTGATATTTTGCTACCGCTGTTACCGAAGATGCTTTGTCCACATTTAGCATTTGGCTCTGACTTTGGCTTGATGCACGTAAAGCTCTCAGCATTTTCCTCCCGGATGGATAAGCCTCCATTAACTGACCAAGAGACGCAGAATGTTTGGGCGTGATATGAAAAGTTCGGCGCATATTATCCGCCCAGCGAGAACTCCAGCTGATCTTTTGCTCATACGATACTTTTAAATGCTGTATATTCTCTGCAGCAATAGTTTTGCTAACTTGATGAAAACCACTTTTCCTTGCATTAAACAAAGTCATAAGTTGTGATTTAGCGAGTTTTTGCGTTGCGATATCCCATTCAGGATGCTTTTCAATACATTGTTTGAAATTTTCTATCACAGTACATAGCTGCTCAAGTTGTTGAGAAGTGATATCTGAACTGGCTGGCTTTGACTGTTGGCTGAGCTTACTAATCGTTTCCGTTGTTTGATATTTTGTGAAGTAATGCGTAGTTAATCCATCACTAAGTGGCTTAACAGAAACAAACGTATTTTCATCAATGGCTATTGGAAATGCATGGGTAGACGATTTCGGTAATAGCTTCACGCACGTACTACCGTTAGCTTCTGCATCCACACTGACAAAATAATCCACGCTTTGTGTGGCACTAGTTTGTTCCCCTAGCTTAAATTCCCTGACTTGTTGTCTACCCAACTCGATGTCAATAGCGGCTTTAGCATACGTTCGAGGCATCACCATTGAAAGATTAGGAGAAGCATCAATGCCCAGTTGAAATCTGAATTGACTATTTGCGGAAGCACTCACCTTAGCTATTAATGAATCACTACTGGAAAACTGAGCCTTATTAAACTCAGTCTCAAGGCCTTGCTGCCAATCCTCTGTTCTAAATAGATAACCAAGAGTTTTCTGCAAATCATCATTACTCACATCAAAAGCAAAGCTCTGTTCACTGTCTTTCATTGCAATTAACGCTAAAGTCGCATCAAACGGCATAAGGGTGACTAAAGAGCCATTACGATATCTAACTAATTTAGTTAGATCTTCTAAGCCTTCACCAATCCCAACGATAGCATTTGCGCTTTTTTCACCCTTGCGCACGAGTTGAATTTGAGTTGTATTCCCCTCCAAAGAGAGCAGCTTGCAGTCGTAATGCTTCTCATACTTGGCGAGCACCCCGGCGAAATACCCCTCAGAAAACGGTAATCCGAAATGAGCTACCCCCGCAAAACCACTCACCCCATAATGGGCACTTAGAGTCAAAGTATCGCCTTGAGGTAAAGTACTCGCTCGATCGCTGATCTGTTCAGTGATCTGATGTGCTGGAGTTTGCCGCCCCATCCAATCATTCCAAATTTTTCCCAAACCACTATGGGTATTGCCCATAGACTCAGCTAATCTAACACCCGATTTATGGGCACTCCGCAGTGCCTTCATCGATGCAAGACCTCGTAAAACAGCCTGATTACATTCACCATGATTTTCAGTGAATAGCTTATTAGCCAATGTTTGACTTGATTGCGCTTTACCCTGTTTAAACTGTTCGCACGCCTGAGTCGCTAAATAAAGGCGTGCATTGGTCAATGTACGCTCAATATAAGGTAGATACAGGTCAAAATCTTGCAGGGTAAAAGGCGTTGATTTAGCTTTAGATAAAGCAGTCAACGACATTTGTATTGATGCAAACTGAGTGAAGTCAAACAACACATCAGATGAAGGATGGCGGAGTAAATCATCCATTCGTTGCTGCAATGAAATGATTCGTTGTTTTAGGTGTTTATCATAAGAGCCATGCTCGTGTGTAAAACCTAACACTAACTGATCTAAGATGGTGGCACTGTTGGATAATTGCTTAGCTATCCCCTGCTTAGCCGGTTCAACACTTACTGTCGATGACCTATCAGAACCAGCTTGTACCGCCATGGCAATCCGCATTTCCTGATCTGTTTTCTTATACACCCTAGCTGAACTACTGATAATCTGGTTGAGTGATATCCCTTGATCCCATTTTGACTGCATGTGTTCTTGCTGACTTAGTTCATGGGAAATTCGTTTCTCAACGGACATGATTACAGGAGAAACTTTCTGGTGTTTTATCTTATTCTTTACCCAATGAACTGAAGTTTGTAGGCCAGGATCAACGACTTTAGCGTACGACTTTACCGCATCAATTTTTCTTCCGCGATTCCACTTTTCATGACCACGAGACAACCGATGCTTTATACTGTCAATCCAACCCGATAAAGGCACATATTGATTCCCAATATGCTTAATTTTGTGATCTATAAAAGGGTTGGCATTTGCAAAATGGTTACTGTTATTGACGTTAAAATGCGCAAAAGCGATAGGAGGACTGTCGGACACTATGGGAGATAAACTATTGTCCCCTTTTTGTAAAGTCAGATGCTGCGCATCAACATATTTTACCTTGGGCGCTTTAGTAGCACTTTCGATCACCACTTGAAGCGTTGGGCCACAAGGTTTTATGCTGGTAATATATTCATTGGCAGACAGGCGTAAATCAAGCTTCACGCTTTCCTCTTCACCTATCACAAGTTCTCTTGGGTTAGCTAGGATTACTTTCGTAGGTGTTTCACCCTTTAACATTATTACCGAGCAAGATTCATTAGGTATGTCTTTGACGTCAGCCTGAGCAGGTGTTTTATCGACTCGCACATTGAAGCCAGCTCCCTCTGCCAGCAGGTTCTCGGTAAATTCACCGATGAGCTTTAAAATGCAGTGACGTTCATTACCTGTTTCTGTGTCTCTGTAACAAGCATGAAGCTTATTATCGTGGCCAACCCACAAACGACTAAAGTGAGCATCGGGCGTTCTGACCTCTGCTTGGTAGTAGTTAGGCTTAGAAAAGCTTCGTTGATGTAAGAACTCACGTAATAAGCCTTTGTTCTTACCCGTAATTAAGACGAGTTTACCTTTTCTGAGCGACAGCATCATTTTTAAACCATGGTGGTCATCGACACTCGTCAAATCAATAAAATGTTTTGCTTCAATCTCTCGACGTTTTACGGGAGTAAACAAGAGATCTTGCTGGACTGGATCTACTTCCGTTCCACTGGATCGAGAATAAGCAGACATTAATGGTGTAGAGTACATAAACTTACCTGTTAGTTTTAACCGAATAAGTTTATCTATGCACGAAATAGGACATTATTGTAATTAATAAAAATGATAATATCGGAATAAATACGTCCATTGGATATTACATGAGAGCTATGCTGGTTTCTGGTGTATGGAAGAGAAAGGAAGTTGCGGTGTAATCTGTTGATGTTGCTCTCGCCAGAACGATTAACAGAAAGGTACACCGCATGACTGATAATACTGTTGTTTCACTGAATACACCACAAGACCCACTTACAGAACTAATACGCTAAGGCGCTAGAGATTTAATTGCACAAGCTATTGAAGCTGAGCTTCAACAGTTGCTTTCTCAACACCAAAATACCATGGTTTATGGTAAGCAAGCCATTGTCCGTAATGGTTTTCTATCTGAGCGGACATCACAAACTGGTGTCGGTGTAGTGGCATAGTGAATTTGGCCACCTGATTAGAGGTGTTAAGATACACCTCATAGTATGACAGGTGAAACTATGACTAAGTGTATCAGACGCACTTTCAGTGCGGAATTCAAACTCGAAGCAGCGCAACTTGTTCTCGACCAAAACTACACCGTTGTTGAAGCAGCAAAAGCCATGGGTGTGAGTAAATCGACAATGGATAAGTGGGTAAGGCAGCTCAAGCAAGAAAGAAAGGGAGTTACTCCTCAAGCCTCACCAATGACACCAGAGCAAATTGAGATACGAGAGCTGAAGAAAAAACTTGCACGCCTTGAAGAGCACAATGAAATATTAAAAAAGCTACAGCTCTCTTGATGTCGGACTCACTGAACAACTCTCGATAATCGAGAAACTCAGGCAGAGCTTTAGTGTAACCACCTTGTGTCATGTGTTCAGTGTCCACCGCAGCAGTTACAAATACTGGCGTTGTCGCCCTAAACGTGTTTATCCAGAGTTGGTGAAACTGAAGAACCTCATTAAAGAAGCATTGCCAGCATAGTGACAGCCCAAGGTGTAAAACTGACACGTTATCGAGCTTCTAAAATGATGAAATTATTAGGATTGGTAAGTTGCCAAACACCGAAACACCGTTATAGAAAGGCATCACAAGAGCACGTAGAGATCCCAAACCATCTGTCTCGACAATTTGCCGTCACATCACCAAACCAAGTCTGGGTTGGTGATGTCACGTATGTCTGGACGGGCCAACGCTGGATGTATCTTGCAGTTGTCATCGACCTGTTCGCAAGAAAGCCAATTGGCTGGGCGATGTCAGTCTCTCCCGATAGTAAATTGACAGGAAAAGCACTCTCTATGGCATTTGAGTCACGAGGCACGCCCAAAGGCGTGATGTTCCACAGCGTTCAAGGAAGCCATTACACTAGTCGTTCTTATCGTCAACTATTGTGGCGTTACCAAATCAAGCAAAGCTTATCTAGGCGGAGTAATTGCTGGGACAATAGCCCGATTGAGTTGTTCTTCAGAAGTTTAAAGACAGAATGGATTCCAGTGTCGGGTTATCGGAATTTTAGTGAGGCAAGAGAGCACATAACTCGTTACATCACAGGTTATTACAGCCAACTCAGACCACATCAGTATAACGGTGGGCTGACACCCAATGAGTCTGAATGACTGTATTGGGAAAACTCTAAAACCGTGGCCAATTTTAGTTGAGTTTTTTAATTTAACTTCAGATAGAATCACTTTGTACGAATGCGCTCGGAAAAAAGGAAATATCAATAATATGAAGCCCCAGTCGAAAAACTGAGGCTCTGGAGTGGTCGTTAATCGACCCTGTAAATAATTCTGTGTAACTATCGGGGTTACATGTATTCAGTGAGTCGGTCTTCGAACATAATCATAAAGCGGTTTAGAGCTTGTCGCCAGTTTCTAATCGGCATCGTCCACTTCTTGGAA
>NZ_CAWPQZ010000024.1:0-56545 GCF_963889785.1 Vibrio sp. S12_S33
CAACTAAAGAATATTTCTCAGATAGAGCATTCTAGACACAGGAGTCTGCATGGATTCATGCTGAACTTACTTGGTGGGTTAATTGCGTACTGCCTAAAACCAGAAAAGCCATCGTTGAACATAACAACCACTGAAAAATCAGGATTGATGGCGATGGCTTAAACCGATCTCAGGTTAATTAGCATGGATGAAACGTAGTAAGTATCAATGTGCAGCAATGCACATTGATATACGCAACTAAAAGAGCTTAAGTGATTGATGAGATGATCTTGCTGCGGCTAGTGTAAAAATTCGCCACGTCGCCATTGAGAAAGCAATACAATACCAAGTCCAATACCTCGCATTGCCATGAAGCTAAGCATCGCAAGCCATAGTGCATGGTTATCTAAAAATGAGAATGTATAGAACACTCCAAAGAAACAACACATGGCAACAAACATGCTATTACGCATCTCTTTACCTTTGGTTGCACCAATAAAAATACCGTCTAACAAGAAACACCACATCGCCGTTAATGGCATCGCCACTAGCCATGGTAAATAACGCTGAGCTTCTAACTGCACACTGTTAATATCAGTGATCAAAGTGATCAATTGCGATCCCGCAACAGCAAAAGCGATAGTTAATAGCAAGCAAATGATCGCACTCCAAAAGAAGCTCCCGATGATAGCCCCTTTGAGTTGTTGCTCGCTCTTCGCGCCAATAGCTTTGCCAACCATGGCTTCCATCGCGTAGGCAAAACCATCCATACCGTAAGAAATCATCATCAAAAAGCTCATTAACACTGCGTTTGCCGCGACGGTTTGGTCACCAAAAGCAGCACCTTGAAAGGTCATAAAACTAAACACTGCTTGCAGGCAAAGTGAACGCAGGAAGATATCTCGATTCAATTTTACAAAACGCGCAATACCATGAGTTGCGGTCGACAATAATGTAAAAGGTGAAGGCAGTTTTTGAGCAACCCAGTAGCGCCAGACACAAAATAGTCCAAAGCTCATACCGGCATAATCGGCAATTACAGATGCCAAAGCCGCCCCTTCAACTTTCCAATCGAAGCCGATGACAAAGACAATATCAAGTACGATATTAGTTAGGTTGGTAATGATCACCATCCACATCGGGGCTTTAGCATTTTGCGTACCGAGCAACCAACCTAACAACACAAAATTGGCTAAGGCCGCAGGTGCGCTCCACGCACGGATCAAAAAATATTGTAACCCGTAATGCTTAACTTCATCACTGGCGCTACTGAACGAAAAAATGGCCTCACCCAACACGCGGTGTAATAACAAAAATAGCAAAGCAAAGACCAATGCCATCAGTAAGCCTTGAATGAAAACTAACACAAGTTGCTTTGGACTTTGTGCACCATACGCTTGAGCTGTTAAACCGGTGGTCGACATACGTAGGAAACCCAGCAACCAAAATGTCACGCTGATCATGGTACTGCCAAGCGCCACACCACCTAAATACCAAGCGTGTTCAAGGTGGCCAATAACAGCGGCATCCACTAAACCTAAAAGTGGAATGGTAATGTTGGAAAGCACCATCGGAATGGCAAGTAATAATACCTGCTGGTGCACAGTACGATTAGACAAAGTCTGGAGAATAGATTGCGACACGTTGACCTCTCTCAGTAGAGAACAAAGTGTAACTGAGCCGTAAAGTGACGGCTAGATCTTACTCCGGCAGGAGAACCATATCACTCAATTTACCAACAAATATGAACCAAAATAGGAGTCAAACGTTGTTTTGAGACAATCACTTTGCTCAACCAACGTTGCCACCATTTCCAACGGCCACAATGACAGTCTAATGGAGAATACGTTTTGACTGATTCAGCCCAGGGTAAACAATTAAATATTGCCTCACTCGGTATACGAAAACCGTGCTGATAGTCGCCTGACCCCATACTTTGTCCCAGAGCTGAGGCTGTTTTATCGCCAGCTAACATCAAACAAGCACTCGCATGAGAAAAATACAAACCTAATGCACGAATGAAACGTGTTAGCTGATGTGCATTACAATCTAATAACGCATGTTCGCATACAATCAGTACTGGTGCAGAATCCGTAATGGTTAACGTATCTAACCATTGCAAATCATCAACACTACCGCACACATGTTGGTAACGTTCACTATGATGAAACAGTTTTTGTCGCCACAATAAATTTTCGGTTATATCCAGCTCAATCCACTGACAACGTCCATTGTCGACCCGATAAAAACGCGTATCTAACCCCGCCCCAACATTAATGATGACCCCATCGGGGTGACGCTCAATAAACGCTCGAACCTGCTGGTCACATAATTGGGTTAACGTAGCGTGCAGTAACTGTTTTTGGTCAATATTACCTGATAAGCACTCAGGTGCTAACTGGCAGCACTGACAAGCCGTTGCAGCAATGGGATCATAAACCAAACCATTATCAACCAAGCTTTCACGGCTACGAAACCATAATGGCTGAACTAAATTGGTGGGTATCTGGTAACGTTTTAAAGCAGAAGGTTTAGGTGGCATCATCATCTTCCTTGAGTATCAGCAAAGAAGATGATAATGAATATCAATTGCAAAATCAATTTATTGAGAATTAATCTCAATACATCCGATTAAGTTTAGGTTACATCCAGTCGGTGTTACGAATGATTCCAACTGCAATGCCTTCAATCGTTAATTGTTGCACATTTAAATCAACTTCAATCGGTGAAAACTCTTGGTTTTCAGCATGCAGTAAAACCGTTGAACCTTTACGCTCAAGTCGTTTCACCGTGACATCATCTTCTACGCGCGCGACTACCACCTGACCATTACGCACATCTTGCGTTTTATGTACTGCGAGCAAGTCACCATCCATAATGCCGATGTCTTTCATGCTTTCGCCATGAACACGCAACAAAAAGTCAGCTTGCGGTCGAAACATACTAGGGTCGACTTGATAATGAGCTTCAACGTGCTCTTCAGCCAAAATCGGCTCACCAGCAGCGACTCGACCAATTAAAGGTAAACCGGTTTCTTCATTAGCCGCTTCGAGCAGAATGCGGATACCGCGTGATGCACCGGGAATAATTTCAATGGCTTGCTTACGGGCCAATGCTTTTAGATGTTCTTCTGCTGCATTGGCAGAACGAAAACCAAGCTCTCGTGCAATTTCTGCACGGGTTGGTGGCATTCCTGTCTCATCAATTTTGCTACGGATAAGATCGAATACTTGTTGTTGGCGTGGCGTTAACGGCTTCATGAGTCACCTGTCTGTTTATACAGTTAACTGTGAGTATATCCAGTAATATGATAAATGGAAGAGTAAGTGTTTATTTTTTAGCTATTTGTAGAAATTGGGCAAGTTGTTGACTCCGTGTTTTTCCGTTCTGCTCATCCCACATCGAGCGAAATGATGTTTTACTAATCAATAAAAATTAAAAGGTTTGACCAGTTTCTGGTATTCTTGCCGTTCAAAAATAGTTAGCTGCTTAGGCGTATATCAATTTTTCTTGTTTCTTATTGTTTTTACTTGGGAAATTGAAATGCGTTTAGGTTTATTGAAATATTCTTGAGGCTATGAACCTTTATGTCTTCTGGACAATCATTCTCACGTTCATTACTAAAACTACCATTATCAGTTTTGGTCAAAGGCACGGCGATTCCTTCAAATCCAATTGAAGATCACGGCATCGATGTTAATAAGCCCATTGTGTACGCCTTACCTTTTCGCTCTAGTGTTGATTTACTTACACTTCAAACTCACGCGAAACAGCTCGGACTGCCTGATCCTTTACAACCACTTGAGTTAAAAGGTAAAAGCTTTCAACGTTATGTCTTTATTTCTGCACGTCCAACATTAGTACAGAATGATCAACACATCCCAAGTGACTCGATTACGCTCTTTTCTGAACTGCTTGAAATGCATCAATTTGATACAGAATTAGATGTGCAAGTGATCCCTGCGACAGTACTTTGGGGACGCAAGCCAGGTAAGGAAGGTCAAGAAAAACCTTACCTACAAGCCATGAATGGGTTACAAAAAGCGCAAGCCGTCATCTTAGCCGGGCGCGACTGTATGGTGCGTTTCAGCCCAGTAGTTTCTATACGTTATATGGCAGATGCCCACGGTACCGATGCCTCCATTGCGCACAAATTGGCGCGAGTGGCTCGCATTCACTTTTCTCGTCAAAAACTGGCCGCTTCTGGTCCAAACTTACCGAATCGCCAAGCATTATTTAACCGCTTGATAAAATCACAAGCGATTGAAAAAGCGATTGAAGATCAAGCCAAAGCACAAAATATCTCTATCGAAAAAGCGCGTAAAGAAGCGCATGACATTATGGATGAGATTGCGGCTGATTTTTCTTACTCACTGGTAAAAAAAGGCGATCGGATCTTAGGCTGGTTGTGGAACCGCATTTATCAAGGCTTAAATATTAACAATGCTGCTACCGTTCGCCGCCTTGCACAAGATGGACACGAAATCGTATACGTTCCTTGTCACCGTAGTCATATGGATTACCTACTGCTTTCTTATGTTCTATACCATGAAGGCATGGTGCCTCCGCATATTGCAGCCGGTATTAACCTCAATTTCTTTCCTGCAGGCCCTATTTTCCGCCGTGGCGGGGCATTCTTTATTCGCCGTAGCTTTAAAGGCAATAAACTCTACTCAACTATTTTCCGCGAATATTTGGCAGAGTTATTTGCTAAAGGCTACTCGGTAGAGTATTTCAGCGAAGGTGGTCGCTCGCGTACTGGGCGCTTATTACCGGCGAAAACCGGCATGCTTGCTATGACAATTCAAGCAATGTTGCGAGGCCTTAACCGACCAGTCACACTGGTGCCAGTATACATTGGCTATGAACATGTTATGGAAGTCAGTACGTATGCCAAAGAGTTACGAGGTAAACGTAAAGAAAAAGAGAACGCAGGGCTTGTTCTACGTACCATTCGCAAGCTGCGCAATTTCGGACAAGGTTATGTCAACTTTGGCGAGCCAATTCAACTCAACCAATACTTGAACGAGCAAGCGCCAGAATGGACGCAAGATATTGACCCAATGGGCTCGACGAAACCACAATGGATGAACCCAGTAGTCAACCAACTTGCGACTAAAATGATGACACACATTAATGATGCGGCCGCTGCGAATGCACTAACGCTCTGTGCGACCGCTCTGCTCGCTTCACGGCAAAGTGCTCTCTCACGTGATAACTTAATCAAGCAGATCGACTGCTATTTATCACTACTCAATAATGTGCGCTATTCAGAAACCTGTACCGTACCTAAAGCGAGCGCAGAAGAGTTGGTCAAACATGCTGAGTCGCTCGATAAGTTTGTGATTGAAACGGACACTATGGGTGAAATCATTTCGCTTGATCGTAATCAGTCGATTTTGATGACCTACTATCGTAATAACATCATTCATCTGTTTGCGATCCCATCAATGATTGCACAAATGCTGATTCGCCAACAAAGTTTGTCATTGGATCAAATCAAAGCCAATGTGGCCCTGGTTTACCCATTCTTAAAACAAGAGCTGTTCTTAAGTTACGCACAAGATCAACTAACCGATGTGGTCAGCGATTATATTGATGAGCTCCAACGCCAACAATTAGTCAGTGTAAACGATGACAGTATGGTCACCATCAACCAAGCAAAAACTCAAGTTTTGATGCTGCTAGGCCGTACCATTTCAGAAACACTGCAACGCTACGCGATTTCGTTGAACCTGTTGGTCGCAAACCCAGACTTAGGCAAATCAGATTTAGAGCAGAAAAGCCAAGAAATTGCTCAGCGTCTTGGTCGCTTACACGGCATCAACGCACCAGAGTTCTTCGATAAAGGGGTTTTCTCTGCAATGTTTGTCACGCTAAAAGAACAAGGTTATTTAGAGCTTGATGGCAACTGTAATCGAGAACCGACCACACAGCTTGCACGCTTACTCTATTCGATGCTCTATCCTGAAATTCGCTTAACCATTCAAGAAAGCGTCTGCCAAGTCGACTAAAGGCAAGAAACCACAAAGGCATCATGATGATGCCTTTGTTTTACCTACCCCGTGGAAGTCACACCTCTACCAAAAGGCGATTAGAAGCCCCAAGGTTAATACCATACCAACATGGTTATTATTCAAAAATGCATCAAAGCATAAATCACGATCACGATGACGGATTAAACGTTGCTGATAAACAAACAACGCTGCCGCGGCAAGCACACACCAGTAGAAACTTGCCCCTAGGTGATAGTATCCCCCCAATGCAATCATCATCACTAACACTAGCAATTGTAAAATACCGATGATCATCTTATCAAAACGACCAAACAAAATGGCCGTTGATTTAATGCCAATTTTGATATCATCGTCGCGGTCAACCATGGCGTATTGTGTGTCGTATGCCACTGTCCATACCGCGTTAATCATAAAAACAAACCACATCACCATCGGCAATTCATTAGCTTGTGCTGCCCATGCCATGGGAATCGACCAGCTAAATGCCAAGGCTAAAACTAACTGAGGAAGATGGGTATAACGCTTCATAAAAGGGTACACAAACGCTAATACTATTCCAGCAAATGAAAGCTGAATCGTCAGCGGATTCATGGTCAGTACTAGCAAAAACGAGGTCACGCCTAGTACCAAAAATAGGATAATCGCCTCTTTAGTACTGACGATACCTGCGGGTAGTGGCCGCTGTTTGGTTCGTTTGACATGACCATCCACTTTACGATCGGCAAAGTCGTTGATCACGCATCCAGCCGAGCGCATCAACAAAACTCCCAGCACAAAAACCACTAACACATGAAGATCCGGCACTCCTTGCGCAGCAATAATCAATGCCCACAACGTCGGCCAGAGCAGCAATAATGAACCAATTGGACGGTCCATTCGCATTAACTGCCAATAAGCACGGGCCTTAACTAAGGTCATTAGACTCTCTCCTTAGAGTAAATAGGACAAGACGGTAAAAACAGTTCCGCCACTAACATGGGTTTGTGGTTCATCCATAATCGAGAACGGCGCGCGAGAAATTCCCCCTTAGCCGTTTTAGCCCACCCGACTTGTAATGCATCACGATTAACGTTCTCAGCGCTAAAAACCGTCAGCCCAAGAGGAATTTTACCTTGACGAGTTAAATCATATTGCTGACCAAGCATGGAAGATTGTGGGATCAAGGTTCGACCCACTACCCATGGTTCGCTATCACCACACAATACCACCTTGCGTAACAAGCATTCTTCTTTCGATAACAAAGTAATTTCATCATGTTGCAAACGTTCTGCTTTTACTATTTTATTGTGCAGTAGCTCGACACCCAATTGCTGGCAATGCTTTTCTAAAACACGAGATAATGAGCCTTGCTCCAAAAGCCAAGACTGAGAAACCTGATCTGGGAAGCAAAAATCGTCAGGTTGCTGCCAAATTACTTCACGTAAAGCAGACAGATAGAGCGAAATTGATTGATTCATACTAGTATTCAATTAGTGGCTTTATCAACATACAATAAAGATCCATTTTGGAGTTAAAATAACCACAGAAAACGCGCTCTCTCAGAAATACTGATTAGGTTAGAAATCAGAAACCCATCCATAAAAAAATGACTGGGTGGAAGAAGCTGACACAGCATATTCCTAACAACGAGATAGGCATTTTGATTACAATTAGATGCTCTATTGTAACAAGACTAAAGCGATTCGAGTATCGTGAACAGAAGAAAGAAAAGATAGAAATATGCTTAAACGTTATGTAGCCCAAATAATTATCGCCATGAGCCTACTTTGTGCCCTACCCAGTAAGGCCGAAGAAGAAGGCGTACCTAAACTCGCTTACTTTACCTTGGAACCGGATCTGACAACGAACTTTTTTACCAAAGGGAAAAAACTTGGTTATATTCAAGTTCGTATCGATGTCATGGTGGCCAATAGTAAAGATTTACCCATCGTTGAACTGCATCAACCTCTTATACGTGATGCCGTAATCGAGTTACTTGGTAAGCAGACAGAAGAAACCATCAAGTCTCTTGCTGGACGTGAAGACTTAAGAAAGTCACTGGTAGAACAATTAAATGCAGTATTGCTACCAGAAACGGGACGAACCGTTATTGCTGATTTACTGTTTACTAAATACATTTACCAATAAAGCGGCAACAGCCGCTTTATTTTTTTCCACTTTGCTCACTGCTGAAAGCAACTAACGAGCGCGATAGCGAGAGGCGTCATTAAGCCCCAAAGCAACACCAGCAATTAACCCTGCTAGGTGAGCACTATTGGCTATCGCCATGAAAGGTTGTACAAAACCAAGAACTAACCACACCAACATAAAACCGATGAGCGGCTTAGGCATTTGTAAACCAACATTAGGGACTCTCCAATCGATCATCCATAAATATCCAACCAACGCATAAACCACACCCGATAAACCACCAAAATTAGCGCCTTCAACCCAGTACTGAGCTGCACCGGATAAGGCGGCTGATAGTAAAAATAACTGGCCTAGTTTGAAAGAGCCCAATTTTTTTTCAATATCCCCACCTAATTGCCACCACCATAACAGGTTAAAAACAATGTGCAGCACTGAGAAATGAAGCAACGCGTGACTAAACCAACGCCAAATTTGCCATTGCTGGCCAGTAACGGCAGGAAAATGCAATGCGGAAAAAACCTCATTAGCCAACCCGAACTGCTGAAGAGTAAAAATCACAAGGCAGACACTCATTACACCCAAAGTTAAAGGGCCTGCTTTTGCTTTAACCATAGCTAACATGCTCGGGGAACGGTATTGAAAATGGTTATTGCGGGTTTCGGCGACATCCCAAGAGGCAGCTTGGTATTTTTTGTTATTCGGATTTTGCAAAAATTGTGTCAGCTCAGCTTCCGTTTCAACTTGGTATTGGTCGTCTAGCAGCCATAATACAAACTGACCACTCCCCTCTGGCATCATTTGGATCTCGATACGTCGAGATGCCATGTAATCAATAAAAGCTTGCGCCATTCTGGGGTTGTTGAGAGTGATCAGCCTTAACATATATTTGTATTGTCCTAGTTGGTTACTATTGGTAAGTTGGCGCGATGCCAAGCTTCAAATCCACCATCAACACTATACACCTGTTCAAAACCTTGGTTAACCAGATACTGCGCAGCTCCTTGGCTGCTAATACCGTGGTAACACATCACTAAAACTGGCTGCTCAAATTCAGTATCGTTCATGAAAGCCACCATAGTGTCATTGGTTAAGTGGAAAGCACTTTGGGCATGTGCCATTGTAAACGACTGCGTATCACGAATATCCACCAATTTCGCATTATTTTGTTCAATTAAAGCTTGTGCTCCATGAGCATCAATATGTTGAAATTTATCCATCACTTTCTCTTTCTATCCGCATTGTTTTTAGACACTCATTGTAACCTATACAATATTGATCAAGTACACAGCCTTTATAAGGTTATCCACGACTGAACACTTTATCGCCATTTGTGGATAATCTTGTGGATTACGTTGATAAAGTAGCAAAGTGAAAATTGATCCACAACATGTAGTGATGATCCTTACTTTTCTGTGTGTAACGTAATACATATCCCCAAACATAAAACGCTGTTCAAGCCTTGATTTAAACGACTTGATGACAGCTCGCAAATAATTTTGTCACAGAGTTATCCACAACTCATAACGATAAATTGTGTCACTTATTTTCGATCGGACATAAAAAAACCGAGATCATAAAGATCTCGGCCTTCAAATAACTCTTAGCGCGTTAAGAAGTTAGAATTCGCCAACAGCCTCTTTCAACTTCTTCATTGCGTTCTTTTCAAGCTGACGAATACGCTCAGCTGAAACTCCATACTCTTCTGCCAACTCTTGCAGTGTCGCTTTTTGATCATCTAACCAACGCGAACGTACAATATGTTGACTCCGCTCGTCTAAGCTTGCTAATGCTAAACTTAATCGATTATTGGTGTGGTGTTCCCAATTCGCCGCTTCAACATTTTCAGCTAGATCTGAGTGCTTATCTTCAAGATAAAGCATTGGTGCACTGTAAGAAGCACCTGAGTCATCATCGTCAGCCGACATTTCAAATGTCGGATCTTGTGCGGCTAAGCGAGATTCCATTTCACGTACTTCAGCCGGGGCAACCCCTAGCTCACGAGCAACAGTTTCTACTTCACTATTATTGAACCAACCTAAGCGTTTTTTAGACTTGCGTAGGTTAAAGAACAATTTACGCTGCGCTTTCGTTGTGGCAATTTTCACAATACGCCAATTACGTAGCACGTATTCGTGGATTTCGGCTTTGATCCAATGCACAGCAAATGAAACCAATCTAACCCCGACTTCAGGGTTGAAACGCTTCACCGCTTTCATCAAACCGATATTACCTTCTTGTACAAGATCAGCCATTGGCAGACCGTAACCAGAATAACCACGAGCAACGTGAACGACGAATCGAAGGTGCGATAAGATCAACCCTTTCGCGGCTTCAATTTCACCTTTGTAATGTAATCGCTCTGCGAGTGACTGCTCCTCTTCCTGCGTCAGCATTGGGTAGCTGTTCACTGAACGAATGTAGCTGTCTAAGCTATCTTGTGAAACGAGAGCCATTGTATACGTTTGGTTTGTCATTCAATTCCTCATCAATATCTGATCTGGAGTAATGGATGTTTTAACCCGCCAATCTTGAACCCAAAATGAACAAGAATCAAGCAGGGGGAAGCTATTATGCATAAACAAATCGTCTATACAAGCCCGCTATGTATGGCCAAGTCATAGTTATTAACCATTTTTTGACCCCCTTCGACTAAACTGGTTCAATTTCTTTTAAATGGCGCTTAGCAGAAACTTTTGCAGCAATGCAACCTAAGAAGGTACCAAGCATAAGTAGTAATAAAGATTCATCCCAACTCAGTCCAAGCAAACGAAAACGACTGTCATAAAGCAGCGCAAGATCTTCCACCGCGCCGTTTAGCAGTACCGTAATGCAAGCGGTTAACAGCCAGGCAGCACACGCCCCTAATAAACCAAACCACATCCCCGAATACAGATAGGGACGTAATATGTATCCATCAGTAGCCCCAATCAGCTTCATGGTTTGAATTTCATCTTTATTGGCCTGCACATTAAAACGCAATGTATTACCAACAATCAAAAACACTGACCCCAACATCAAAACAGATAAGCTGGCAACAATCACGGTCGCTAAAGCACGGATTGCGTCTAACCTTGCAAGCCAGTCTTCATCTAAACGCACATCGCTTACGTCTTGCTCAGTCTGTATTTTTTGTGCCAAGGCTTTGATTTGACCTTGCACCTCAACGTCTGGGGTAACGATCAATACACCAGGTAAAGCGTAATCATCTAATAAGCTTATTGCCTGTTCAAAACCGGCATATTGGCTAAGATCAGCCAGCCCTTGCTGTGAAGAGATATACTCCACACTGGCGATGTCCGTTAAGCTTTCTAGCTCATCCTTCAACACCATGATCCGAGCTTCTGGTGTGTTTTCTTGTAGGTAAACACTTATTTGTGAAGGACTGGTTACATTGCTCGCAACAGAGGTAATATTTTTGCTTAATAGGTACATACATGCTGGCATTGCCAAAGCCATTGAAATTACAGCCAGAGTAAGGATATTACCGAGTGGTCGTAGCCATAATGATGAAAATGAGGCTTTAGCTTGCTTAAAATGAACCGTGAAAAAACTATCGGTTTTCACGCGTTTTGGCTCACGTACTTTCGCATTTTTCTTATTGTTTGGCTTAATTGCCATAGTCTTCTACCTCGCTTAAAAATCCTTGATTAAGCTCTAAATGACGGTATTGAGGACGTGTATTCACTAAGCTAATATCGTGTGTTGCCAAAATAATAGAGACACCTGCACGGTTAAATTCTTCAAACAGTTTAAGAACTCGATTAGAAAGTTCGGGATCTAAGTTTCCGGTCGGCTCGTCAGCGAGTAATAATGTTGGGCGGTTAACGACTGCTCTTGCGATACCAACGCGTTGCTGCTCGCCGCCAGAAAGCTGACTCGGCAAGCAACGTGCTTTATCAAGTAAATCGGTTTTATCCAAGGCAGCCGATACGCGGCGTTTAATCTCACTTTCAGAGATCGATTCAATTCGCATTGGCAACGCCACATTATCAAAGACGGTTCTGTCCATCAGTAAACGATGATCTTGAAACACGATCCCAATATTACGGCGTAAAAATGGAATATCTTGGTTTGGTATACGCGTGATATCGTGGCCGTTAAAGCTTATCCGCCCATCGGTTGGGCGTTCGATAGCACAAATTAGCTTCAACAAAGTACTTTTTCCTGCGCCCGAATGACCACCTAAAAACGCCATCTCTCCACGACGTAAGTGAAAATCAACTTTTTGTAGTGCCTGACGGCCACCGCGATACGCTTTGCTCACTTGTTGAAATCTAATCACTCGCTATTCCCCTACCAGTGCCTTATTGGTTAATGAGGTGCTCAAGGAGCACCTTAACGATCTTATTCTTCGCGGCTAAATAGCGCCTCAATAAATTGCTGCGTTTCGAATGGACGCAGATCATCGATCCCTTCTCCAACACCAATGAAGCGAATAGGAATTTCAAACTGGTTCGCTAAGGCAAAAATAACGCCACCCTTTGCGGTGCCATCAAGTTTAGTCAAAGTAATGCCTGTCACCGGAGCCACCTCACTAAATAATTTGGCTTGGCTAATGGCATTCTGCCCAGTCGCGGCATCTAAGATCAGCATAATTTCGTGCGGAGCGGAATCATCAATTTTCTTCATTACCCGCACAATTTTACGCAATTCTTCCATTAGGTTGCTCTTGTTTTGCAAACGACCCGCGGTATCAGCGATAACAACATCAACACCACGCGCTTTGGCAGCCTCTATCGCATCATAAATAACAGACGCACTATCTGCGCCAGTATGCTGCGCGATGACGGGCACATTATTGCGCTCACCCCACACTTGCAACTGCTCTACCGCAGCGGCGCGGAAAGTGTCTCCCGCAGCCAGCATGACTTTCTTACCTTGTGCTTGAAATTGCTTGGCAAGCTTACCGATGGTCGTCGTTTTACCGACACCATTTACCCCGACCATCAAAATGACATAGGGCGTTTTACTGCTATCAACCACCAACGGTTGCTCGACTTTAGCCAGAATATCTGCCATTTCATCTTTGAGTAAACCATACAGTGCTTCACCGTCTTTTAATGCTTGACGAGATGCTTTCTCTGTTAGGTTATTAATAATTTTAAGCGTGGTGTCCATACCCACATCGGCGATCAATAACTGCTCTTCTAACTCTTCAAAAAGATCGTCATCAATTTTTTTGCCTTTAAAGAGGCCAAAAAAACCGGCGCCTATATTGGCTTTAGTACGAGTCAAACTACGCTTTAAACGAGCGAAAAAGCTTTCGCTTGGCTTTTCTTGCTCTTGAACTCGAACTTCTGCTTCTGCTTCTGCTTCTGCTTCTGCTAAAACAGTGTCAGACTCATGCATTATCTCAACAACGACTGTTTCTTCAATTTCTGCTGTTTCTGCATGTTCAACCACTGTTTCTTCAACTACAGATTGATCTTCAGTTTGCTCTCTTGCTGTGGTTGGTTTGCTTGATTCTTCTTCACCAAAACCTAGCCAAGAGAGTAATCCGCGTTTCTTTTTTTCCGTCATCTGGGGATATCCTAGATTTACTAAACTAACTACGACCTTTTTCTTAAAGAATTATCTCTCTTAAGAAAAAGAAAAATGACAAAGCAGTGAAAACTTTCCAATTAGCTTGGTAAACTTTGTCATTATTAAAATTCAATGGCTATGCCAACACCCATCTTGGTGGGTAGACTGGACATAGTATCACTTTATTAGCGGTCAAAAAATCTATGGTAAGACGTCGCCAGCAAAACTCATCACAAAATAAGCCATCCACCGGCTTTGTTCGCATTATTAGTGGTTTATGGAGAGGTCGTAAACTGCCAGTTCATGACGCCCAAGGACTTCGCCCAACGACTGATCGCGTCAAAGAGACGCTATTTAATTGGTTGGCACAAGAAGTTCCTGGTGCAAAATGTCTCGATTTATTTGCCGGCTCCGGTGGACTCGGGTTTGAAGCTGCATCCAGACAAGCGGAATCAGTGACACTGATTGAGCTCAATCCGACCGCTTTTAAACAAATTCAGCAAAATATCGCTGCGCTCAACGCCTCAAACGTGCAAGTGGTGAATAGCGATGCGCTGACATTTCTGCAACAAGTTGGCACACCTCAACATATCATCTTTATCGACCCTCCATTTCGCCAAGGTTTACTGAATGAAACCGTAACACTTTTGGAGCAAAACGGCTGGCTTGCAGACGATGCAATGATCTATATTGAAACTGAAAAAGAACTTCCTCTTGATGGCATCCCAAACAATTGGCGCCTACACCGTGAAAAAACGGCAGGCCAAGTGAGCTATCGACTCTTTGAAAGGACTTCCGAATGAAAGTGTTACTCGTGTTAGCAAAAGCGGCCATTGCTTTTGTTTGGTTTATTTTATTACTTAATATTTTTATGCCATTCCCAGGGAAAGCGGCCATTGCGCTTTATATTATGACAGCATTTTTATTCATCATGCATGGCCTGCAAATGCTGATTTTTATTGGCGCATTCGGTGATAAGATAAACATGAGCCGTTGGGAGAAATGGTCAATTCTTGTGTTTGGAGTCTTCTCACTGCTCGATATTCGCCGTAAACACATGATGTAACCCCTCGCTATAAAAAGGAAAAAGCCGCACACTGCTTGCCAGTTGTACGGCTTTTTTCATTGGTAAATTTAACGGTATTCTTTTTCCTACATACCCATATAGCTTTTCACGCCATTGAGGAACATTTGGGTCGAAATCATTACCAACAGCAGCCCCATTAACCGCTCTACCGCTTTCAGCCCTCGCTCACCTAATACCTTATGGAAGAAGTTATAGAACATAAGAATGAGGAAGGTTCCGCCCCACGCTAGCAGTACCGCGCCAGAGAGCTCTAATAATTTATCGGGATGCTGAGTCGAGAGTAAAAGCAGCGCGGCAATAACAGAAGGCCCAGCAATCATTGGTATTGCCATCGGGACGATAAACGGCTCCTCACCCGCAGCCAAACCGGTGATGCTGCCTGCGCTTGGGAAAATCATCTTAATTGAGATGATAAATAAAATAATACCACCAGAGATGCTCAAGGTTTCGGGTTGCACGTGCAAAAAGCCCATAATGCTTTTCCCAGCAAAGAGAAACAGCATCAAAATAATCAGCGCAAAGAAAAGCTCACGAATTAGGACCACTCGACGGCGCTTTGGATCAAGATGCTTCAATATCGATAGCATGATCGGCAAATTGCCAAGTGGGTCCATGATTAAAAATAGCATGGTTGCAGCCGATAGAATTTCCATCTCGCACAACTCTCATTAGTTCAAAGTTGGCGCAGTATATCAGCCTAATTTACAGATTTCGATGCTAGTCACAGCCAGTGTTTATAAAACCACAGATGCGGTGATCAAAGCTTGAGCCAACAGATAGCTGCCCGAAATTAAATAGCGGCCAAATGGAAGAGGACGACGGTAATCATGAATAGCTAACAAAAGGGCTGACAGTATTAGCACTAAGCTACCCACAAATCCGCACAAAGCCCCCATGGTATGAGCTTGTAACCATAGCTCACCGGAAGCCCACGCCAATTGGATTAACATCAACCCCATGATAGCAACGGGAAAAATTAATGTATCAATTTGGGGAAGTAGCAGGAAAAAGGCGACGATACCGGCTGCAATCAGTAATGCGGGTAACCACCACACCATCGCCCCTGAGAGTTGCAACCAAAATGCCTTGCTGTACATCAGCTGCGCTAAAAGAAAGCTAGTAAAACACACTCTTGGGTAGCGCTGTAGTACGTGCAAACTATCAGCGAAGGCGGATACGCATAAACCGAGGCTAATCCATAACATCGGAGAAGATAACTGATTTGTTTGGCTCAATAAGATAGTAACCAACAGCAACATACTGAATGTTTTAAACATTACTGCTTGTTTTATGTTGTTACTTTCAAGTGCAGAAATACTGATGAATCCTGACAAAGCAACGGAGAGCCAGCTCCACATGTCATTACCCCTTTATGAATCTGCCGCCAGTGTAGGGATGTGGTCGTTGAAGTCCAGCATATGACTACAAAAGTTGGATCTTGATAGCGAATCCACGGATTCACTTCGCGTTGTTTAAAACAGATAAATAATAAGCCACCGACTAATACTTATCCAACAACATACACTTTTACAGCCCAGCACCACCCCACCATAGAAAACACTGTTTTTTATTGCATTTAAAAAGAAATACCAACCACAAAACGCATATATCACTAGCAATAAAATTTAAATTTTAAATAAAAACAAAATAAAAACATATAGTTAATAAAAAAACCATCATAAAATCGAACAACCTAACCAGAAGCAAAGTTAAAGCGATAATCATGAGATTAACATCAATAAATACCGACTTAACCAGACAGCGACAAATCCACCACTAAAAATCCATTCATTTTTTCTCAGAAAATGAGAATTAACCAAACTTTGACATGGTGAGATCCACTAAGCATTAAAATCAGAAAAAACCATACTAATAACAATAATTCAAACTTAAAAATCCAATAAAAAACAATAATATAAAAAATAATAGATCAAAACAAACCCAACAAGAACACTATACAACCACCCTAAAAACACAACTAAACATAGTCAATATTGGCTAATAAAGGCTATGTTTAGTTGTATTTTTAGATACTTCATCAAATTGAGGTTGATCAAGCCACTAAAGTAGTGCTATTGTAAAAGACATAAGATAAATTCACTAATTTAAAGGAGCAGTGTTATGATTTCTTCATCTCAAAAACAGGGACTTGTAATGATCGCAGTTATCGTTGGACTAATGACACTGCCGATGATGTACTAAGTACTGAATACAAAAAATGGGGATGCACATGCATCCCCATTTTTTTATCAAATTTTTAACTATCTCATTGTAAATGTTTAGATAAAACTTCCCAATGTATGTAGTAAAACGCCAATGCAGCAAGTGTAATCAGAGTCATCAATGAAATCGCAACACGCCAAATAAAACGGCCACTCCGTGGGGTCAACTCCTTCTCACACTCTCCACAAACATTAAGAAACTCTTTACGATTATCTAATTGGTACCCCTCTTCATGTACCACCTTATTACGAATTGTCGCAATATAACGCAGCTTACTAATCACATCGTGTGGCAAGCGCTCTTCACAACTAGTGATCAACTGGTGAAGGCCTTTACCGTTGGCGTGGTACTGCTCTCTTAATAAGGTTTCTAATTTACGCGTTCGCAGTACAACTTGTTCAATATCAGACATGACCGCCCTCCTTTGCCAATCATAGTGGAGCTTAACTATCTGTATCATACTTTTTCGAAGGGTTATGACTTATTTTAGTTGGCTAACCTACCAATAAAGTGTGATATCAGCCGAAAAAAAATTCTCTAAACAATTCTAGATCACGCTTTGCTGAGACTTATAACTCTTTAATATATGTTGCTCGTTAAAATAGTGACTTCATCCCTAAGGAGTGCATCATGCCATTTTTCTTGATTATCACAGTAGCTTTACTGGCCATTGCAGCAGCTTGGGCATTTAACCATTTTTATCGTCGGCACATGCAAGGTGAAAATGCTCCCGAGCGTACAGCCAATATCACCATAATCGACAAACAATCCATTGTTACTCCCCATCCTCGCCCCGGTGAAGGAGACCAAGAGTTCTGGATTTATGTCCAGAAAGGCAAAATAGGCCCTAAACGAGAATTCCAAGTTGGCGTACATTATTACCATGCATTAAACCCAGGTGACCAAGGGACGCTGACCTATTGCGGTCATAAATTTCTACACTTTGCTCTCAAACGCTAAGGGAGTAGCCAACGCGTTTTAGCCGAACGGGAAACAAGCCAGCTGACAGCGAGTGATCCCGCACCACTGACGATAATCCACAACGGAATAACCCAAGCTGGATACCCTTGATCCCATCCATATGCCTTCACGGGCCATAAGAAAATCGGATGTAAAATATAAATGCCCAAGCTGTATTGACTAATAAAACTCACCACTTGGTTTGTACGGGCAGATAACCCCTCACCAAAATAACGGCACAGCATAAAGACCATGCTGGCGGCTAACACCACATTTAGCGTCTTATAAGAAAGCCAGCGTCCTATCGTATACTCACCAGCCGCAATACTATGGCTCGTCACCATCCATACCGTCGTAAATAGAGCAATGCCTCCAAGTAACGTGGCCGTTGCGACCGATAGACGATTTAACGGCACTTTTTGATAAAGGATATAACCTAAAGGTAAGTAACCAGAAAATAACCACAGTTCATGACTCCAGGGGCCATCAATCCCGAACAGGAATAAGGTGGTCGTAAGTAACCATACACCGACCAACGCATACAAGGCTTTATCATCTACTCGTCTCACTAAGACTTGCAGAAATGGAATCACAAAATAGAGCGGAATAAAGTAGTAGAAAAAGCCAAGATGGTAGTAAGTCGCATGCTCAGGGCTATGGATCAATACATCTTTCACCACTTGAGCATTAAACCCGTCAGCACTCCAGCCGGACAAATAAGCGTAAAACAACGACCAAATTAAAAATGGCAGTAACACTTTGCCTAAACGTCGCTTTACATAATATTTCGCATCAAAAGGGCGTCTATCACTGAGCATTAATGCCCCGGAAATAAGAATGAATACCGGAACAGCCCAACGGCTAACGCTATTAACAGTGATCGCGGTCAGCCACTGCTCAAAAGGAATCTCACCAAATTGCTGACGATAAGGAGCCAGAACATGAATGCCAATAACAGCAACCGCTGCCACACAACGGAGAAGGTCAAAAAAGAGGACGCGCTGTCTCATAAGCTACTCATTTGAAAAGAAACTTGTCTGACTATAGCAATAAAAACAAAGACACAGCGAAGCACTGCGTCAAATTTAAGTTAAAAAGTATTAAACCGTTTGTAATGAAGCTTTAGGTAATTTGAAAGAAATTAAGGTCGTGATGGCAAGAAAAGCAAATGATACCCATAAACACGCCGCCAACCCAGCCACTTGAAACACGTAGCCTGAAAGAATAGTGCCAATTAAGCGCCCCATGGCATTGGCCATGTAATAGAATCCAACATCCAGTGACACGCCATCACCTTTGGCATAACTGACAATCAAATAAGAGTGGAGTGAAGAGTTAACCGCAAAAACAGCACCAAACAACATCAGCCCGATGACAATCACCCACTGCGGCTGCCAACCTATTTGTACACAATAAGCAATCAAAGCTGTGATTACGGCAAGTAAACCAACCCACCCGACAGCCGCGCTGCCATCCGGTACTTTTCCTTGCGCTTTTCCTGTTATGCGAGGTGCAATACTTTGTACCATACCGTAACCAATTACCCACGCAGCAAGAAAGCCACCTACCCAAAAATGGTCCCAACCAAACACAGTGCCAAGATAAACAGGCAAAGCAACCACAAACCAAACATCACGAGCACCAAACAAGAATAAGCGCGCCGCAGATAAAATATTTACTGAGTCTGATTTAGAAAAAAGCTGGCTAAATTTTGGTTTGTTTTTCGCTTTGCCAAGATCGGTATCGAGTCCAATTAAACTACCAATCAACACCAAACCAAGCATACTCGCCATTACAATCACTGAATATTGGAAGCCAAACAAAGACAGCAGTACTCCACCAAGGAAGAAACCAACCCCTTTCAACGCATTTTTAGAGCCAGTTAGGATGGCGACCCATTTATATAATGCGCCTTGCTGATCATCAGGAACCAACATTTTGATGGCACTTTTGGCACTCATTTTGTTGAGATCTTTCGCAATGCCTGAGAGTGCTTGCGCCGCCATTACCCACACAATGGTTAACCACTCATTGGGAACCGCCAGCATACTCAACGCAACAATCTGCATCAGCAAACCGACGTTCATGGTTTTATTCAAGCCTAAACGTGCTCCTAGCCAACCACCGATCAAGTTAGTTACAACACCAAAAAACTCATAAAACAGAAACAGAGAAGCGATGGCGAGTGTGCCGTAACCCAAGTCGTGAAAATACAGCACCACCAGCATGCGTAAAGCACCATCTGTTAGTGTGAAGTTCCAATAATTAAACGTCACTAAAATGTATTGTCGGATACTTTTTTCCAATGTTGAAAACATAAGATAGCCACTGTAAGCATTGAAAGGAGAGGTTAATGAGCTTTGAGAACATCATAGTCCCAAAGCTCATCATATTAGGCAGATTGAGCAACAGCCTGGATATAGTCACATTGAACTGGCTTGGTAAAAGCCCCCGGACGCAGCGCTTGAACACGTTCAATAATCGTATTGATATCCCAACCACGATCTAACAAAAGATGAGCAGCTAGCAACCCTGTTCGACCAGAGCCTCCCATGCAGTGCAGCGCAATTTTTTGCTTGTTGTCCAACAGTGACTGCAATTGTGGTTCAATGTTTGCCCATTGAGAGGCAAAGTCAGCATCAGGGGCACAATCATCTTCAATAGGTAGATGGAACCACTGCATAGCAAGCGATTGGGTCATTTCACCTAACGCTAATACGCCTTTCTCTTGCATTTCACTAGTATTGATTGCCGTCACAAGCGCGGCTACCCCTTGCGCTTTTAGCTGACGCAGTGATGTTTCCAAGCTTACGCTCTTCGTGCCCGGACATGGTGTAAGGATTAATGCCGCTTCATCAACCGCTAATTCCCAAGTTGGATGTGTCATTTTTAGCTCCCTATACCAAGCCAACATTACGGACTAACTCTGCGGTGCGCGTTGCATAGCCCATTTCATTGTCATACCACGCGTAGATCTTCACCATGCGTTTACCGATCACCATCGTTGACAGTGCATCGACAATGGTTGAGCGTTGATCTCCTTTATAGTCAATCGACACTAATGGACGTTCTTCATAACCAAGAATACCTTGCAGTTCACCTTGTGCTGCTACTTTCAGCAGTGCATTGACTTCTTCCGCTGTGGTGTCTCTTTTGACATCAAAGATAATATCGGTCAACGAGGCATTCGCCAGCGGCACACGTACCGCGTGACCATTAATTTTTCCTTCCAGTTCTGGAAATATTTCGACAATGGCAGTCGCGCTGCCTGTGGTAGTCGGAATTAAACTGGTACCACAAGCACGAGCGCGGCGTAAATCTTTATGCGGCGCATCCAAAATAGTTTGTGTGTTGGTTAGGTTATGAATAGTCGTAAATGAAGATTGCTCAATGCCTAGTTGCTCATGAATCACTTTAACAATCGGGGCAATACAATTCGTTGTGCAAGAAGCCGCCGTGACAATACGATGCAGCTGTGGATCAAAAATATGGTCATTGACCCCGGCAACAATATTGGCAATACCCTCTTCTTTAACAGGCGCAGAAACGACCACTCGCTTTACTCCCTGCTCAAGATACTGATTCAAAAAAGAGCGGCTACGGTGCACGCCCGTCGCCTCAATAACGACATCACATCCCGACCAATCAACACTGGCAATTTCACGCTCTTGAGTCGTTTTAATACGTTGACCATTGATGATAATCATCTCTTCTTCTGCATTAACCGCATGCTGCCAACGCCCTTGCACAGAGTCAAATTCGAGCAAATGAGCCAAGGTCTTAGCATCACCAGCGACATCGTTGATCTGTACAAATTCTATTTCTGACCAATCAAATGCGGCGCGCATTGCCAAACGACCAATACGGCCGAATCCATTAATTCCTACTTTAATCGTCATAATCATATCTCTTGTTCAGGCACATGGGCGCTGAGTTTCTGTCTGTAAACGTTGACTGTCAGCAGCATATTGCTGCTGCAGACAATTTGAATTTTTAAGTCCTTCAATTACTTTACGCAACCAACCAGGTAATTGATTAGATACTTGGTAATAGACCCACTGTCCACGGCGCTCATCCACCAGCACCCCAGATTGACGAAGTAGGGCTAAGTGGCGTGATATCTTCGGTTGGCTTTGTTGCAGGGCGCCCGTTAACTCGCACACACATAAACGTCCTTCACGGGCAATAAGCAACAAGCACCGCAGGCGGGTTTCATCGGACAACATTTTAAAAAACTGATGAGGCAACATGTTTCAATCTCATATATGCGTATATCCATATATATAAGAAATAAAAAAACACGCGTCAAGGCGCGTGCTCTTCATGTCATAAAAAATTCACGTTAAATTAAGCGATTCACATCTTGGCTCCAACGCAACGCGGCAGACAATTCGTCACTGACAACGCCTAGCTCCAAACCAAGCGCATCACAATGCGCTTCCACACCTTGCCAATCGGCTTGTTCAAAGCACTCTTCTAGCGCTAACAGCTCACCAATGGGGCCTTCACGCCTTTGCAGAGCTATTTTCACCGCGTCAGAAAGCTGTAATTGTTCGACAAGTTCTTCAATAGAGATATCCAACAGAGCATCCAATACTGAAAAAAGACCAATCAAAAAAGCCTGTTCACGGCATTCGCATAATGAGTGATGGCTTGCCATCAACTGACAAAACTTAGCCCGCTGCAGCGATAAGTTATATAACTCTTTCGGCTTCTTGGATGAAACGAACGAAGCCACGGCCAGTGAAATAAACATTTTCAACCGGTCTTGACCAAGGTAAATCAGAGCCTGACGAAAAGAGGAAATCGGCATCGAAAGGCGATCTGACATGGTATTAACAAATCTGAGCAGTTTGTATGATAATGCGATATCTTGCGATATAATGCACTCAATTCGCTCAAAATCGACGTCAAGTTTACACACTTCACGAAACAGCTCTAACGCGATAATTTGCTCGGGACTAACGTAGCGCTGCTTAATGATCTGTGGCCTACTGAAAAAATAGCCTTGGAAAAAAGCAAAACCGGCGGAGCGCGTAACATTAAATTCATGCTCCGTTTCTACTCGCTCAGCCAAAAAGCGTCGCTTACTTCCTTCAGCTATCCGCTTACGAACAAATTCGCACGCTTCTTCTAAGCCCAGAGCCATAATATCGAGTTTGACGATGTGTATATAAGGCAGGAATCGCTCCCACTCTGGCGAATACACAAAATCATCCAACGCCACAATATAACCACGCGTATAAAGATCTTTGATCGCATCCAATAACTCATCACTTGGAGTACAAGTTTCCAACACCTCAACCACGATTTGATCTCTTGGTAAGGTCAGTGGCAAGCGACGAATTAAACTCTTATAGGGGAAATTAATGAAACAACGAGATTTGCCAATTGCAGGGTTCATCCCAACAGAAAGGAAGTTTTCAACAATCAGACGATAAGTGGCACGATTTGACTCAATATGAGCAGGGAAAGCATTATTTTCTCCGTCTCGAAAGAGGAGTTCATAACCAAGCGTGTGTTGCTTCGCGTTGAGAATCGGCTGTCGAGCTACGTAGGTGTAATACATCTAACTAACGACTTGAGTAAGTAGCAACATGTTAAGACTTCGCCGCAGCAAGTAACGCACCGCACCCAACAAACATTGATCCGAACACTTTATTGATTTTACTCATAACGCGGTCAGAACGAATAAAACGCCCCATCTGAGCCGCTAATGAGGTGTAACCAAACATCACAATAGAATCAATCACCACAGTGGTAACACCCAATGTAAGTAGCTGAGTCAGTTGATCTTTGCTTGGGTCAATAAATTGAGGAAAAAGTGCCACTAAAAAGACAATCGATTTGGGATTGGTCAAGTTAATCAATACCGCACAACGCAATAAGGAGCCACTCGACAGTGCTTGTTCGGCAGCACTGGTCACTAAACTGGAATGATCTCGCCATTTTTGGATACCAAGCCAAACCAAATAAGCCACACCAACCCACTTGATGATGCTAAATGCCAACGCTGATTGTGCTACTAACGCACCGATTCCCGCGCCAACCAAAATAATATGGAACGCTAGCCCTATCTGCAAACCAACAATCGCCGCCAGAGATTTGCGAGTACCATAACTAAGCCCATTGCTGATGGAATTGACTGTGCCCGAGCCGGGCGCCAAACTAAACACAATCGCGGTCAGCACATAAGCGAGCCAAACATGAGTATCCATTGCAATTCCTCTCGACTAGACTAATCTAGCGTAAATAAATTATCCCTCGAATCTGTCCAATAAAGAATATCTATGAATCAGACGAGTCCAAACACTCCATCTTATACTCAAGAGTCATCTTTTGAGCAAGTGATCAATACCACGATCGCCGACTTCTGGCACTCCAAAGAAGAATATTTCATCAACTCTTTTGATAAAACAAAAATTTATTGCTGCAAGTTCACCTCATCCGAGCATTCGAAAGCGATTGTGGTGGTGAACGGTAGAATTGAGTCATGTTGGAAGTATCAAGAGCTGTTTTATGACCTTTTCCAACAAGGGTACGACATTTATTCCTTTGACCATCGTGGTCAAGGGCTTTCTCAACGCCTAATCGACAACCCACAAATGGGCTATGTCGAGGAATTCGATGACTATGTCCAAGACTTGCACCATCTGATCCAATATTTTGATCTTAGCCGTTATTTGCATCGTTTTATTGTAGCTCATTCCATGGGGGGAGCTGTTGCAACACGATATGTGCAAACACATCCCGAGCATAATTTCGACGCCATGGCACTCAGCGCCCCGATGTTTGGCGTTAATATGCCTTGGCAGTTACGCTCAGTGGCGATGCAACTGAGCCAAGTGTTAACAGCAATCTACTCGAAACCAACCTACGCTCCGGGCTATCATGCTTATACTCCGAAGCCTTTTGAAATGAACCCTTTAACGCAAAGTGAAGTACGCTACCGTTGGTTTAGAGAGCTGTATGAACACAAACCAGAGCTGAAAATCGGTGGCCCAACGACGCGCTGGGTATGGCAAGGATTGATGGCTGCCAAACAATGCCAGTTACTCACTCGACAAGTAAAACTACCGACTTTAATTCTACAAGCTGGGCAAGACACAATTGTCAGTAATGCCGATCAAATTCGCTTTGCGACTAAATTGGCAAAAACCAACCCAGATAGCCAATTAGTTACCATTAATGAAGCTAAACATGAGCTACTTTTTGAGAAAGATGACTACAGAAACCAGGCTCTTGATGCAATATTTGAACTGTTTCAGCAGATAGAAAGCAAAGCCTAAATGGTGGGGGAAATGGGGAAATTTCAATTTGCAGTTTTACCCTCTTTTTCCTCTTTAATATGGCGTAGACTAGGCAACCTAAAGGTTTGTTCATTACCAGAGCGAACAAACCAAAATAACCATGATAATGAGGGTTTTATGACCACCGAACGCAAAGATAACGCTATTCACATTGTAGCTTCCGATCTCGACGGGACTCTGCTTGCCCCAAATCATCAGTTGAGCGACTTTACAAAGCAAACACTGAAAGAGCTGCACCAAAAAGGCTTTACCTTTATCTTTGCAACCGGTCGTCACCACGTAGATGTAGCAGGTATTCGTCAGTTAGCGGGCATCCCCGCTTATATGATCACCTCAAATGGTGCTCGCGTGCATGACCAAAACGACAACTTAATGTACAGCAAGAATGTTCCACAAGATCTCGTTCAAGCGATAATTGACGTTGTTAAACAAGACCCAAAAGTCTATGTCCATATCTATCGAAATGAATCTTGGCTATTGAATAAAGAAGACGAAACCCTGCGTAATTTCCATAAAGAGAGTGGTTTTAACTATCAAGTATTTGATATAGACCATGCCCCTACCGATGGCATTGCGAAAGTTTTCTTTACACACCCAAGCAAAGATCATGAGCTACTCACTCAATTTGAAGACCGTCTGAACGAAAAATTTGGTGATAAGCTCAACGTTGCTTTCTCAACCCCTTGGTGCTTGGAAGTCATGGCGGCCGAAGTATCCAAAGGTGATGCGCTTAAAGTGGTAGCTGAATCGCTTGGTTGTACCCTCGACAACTGCATCGCTTTTGGCGACGGCATGAATGATGTCGAAATGCTATCCATGGCAGGCAAAGGGCTAGTGATGAATACATCGCATCCAAAAGTGATGAAAGCACTGCCAAACAATACCGTTATTGGTAGTAACGCTGAAGATGCTGTCGCTCATTATCTGCGTGAACATTTATTCTAGTCATCAACGTTTGCATGCTCTCTAGAGTGCGCCGCTTGGAGCCCACAACGCAGTAGCGAATACCAACCAAAACCAAGGTTTTGTTCGCTGACTGTTAATTAACGTGGGCTTAAGTTCAGTTCTAAGCACCCACTGTGCCATAATATTGTCCTATCTGTTTGTCTTAAGGACGGTATTCAATGAAGGCGTTTAACACCCCTATCCTATTATTGTCAGTACTGGCACTGCAGGCTTGCTCAATGCAACAAGCTTCTGTTGAAACAACAACCAGCGCGACACTCGACAAGCCAAGCACTATAACACCACAAACTTTTGTGATGCGTGGTGAAATCGTGGTCGGTCATGAAGCCCGAACGTTTACACCTTGCGGCAGCAACCAACAGTATTGGTTGGCTTTAACCCCAGAGCAAGCTAAACAAGCCTTACTATTATCTCGTTCACCCTATCAGCCAATGTACGGTGAAGTCGTAGGTTATTTAGCGGCCCCAAAACAAATCGGATTAGATGCTGACTACAATGCACGCTTAGAAGTGGAGAGCATTAATCTACTCAGTGCTGAAAACCCTAAACGTTGCAACCAACCATTCAAACCAACGCGAGCTTTCGGTAATGAGCCATCATGGTCTGCTAGCTTTGATAGTAATACCGTTATTTTTCAAACCATTAGTGGTGAAAAACAGCAGTTGCCGATCACTCAACGTCAACTGTCAGCACAACAACGTGACTATCAGTTTGAAAATGGCTCACTGCAACTTAAGCAACAAGCTTGCAACGATGGGATGAGTGATAGTTTTTATGGATGGCACTCTAGCTTAACTCTGGACGGCAAAACCTATAAAGGCTGTGCGACGTTAGGTAATAGCGACCCAACTCTGCAATGGGTTGGTGTTTACCAAGCCGCGTCAACGCAAAACAATAACTTTAGCGTAAACTTACAGCTCAATGCTGACCATTCGGCAACCACCAGCTACGACTACAACAATGGTGACCCATCTATGGTTGAAAAAGGATTCTGGCAGCAGCTTAATGATAAACAAGTGCACGTTGTTATGACTCGTCATCAGCGACAATACCTGCTTGCGGAACGCATTTTTACTCGTAATGGCAATCAGATCCATGCAGAAAAAGAAAAGGTGGGCGACATTATTTACCCCATCAGTAATGGTGGATTAACGCTGTTTACTGAAGATCTAGCGCAGTAATCAATGAATTCCCAATTACCCTGTTCGCGCTGCGGTTTCATGCATCAATGTATTTGCCAAGCTTACCCGAAACTCGATAGTAGGCTACGCGTTGCATTATTGATGCATGAAAATGAACAACGCAGAGCAACCAATACTGGCAAGCTACTCTTGTGCAGCTTGACGCAGGCTTCTGTGCATGTGTGGAGTCGAGTATCGCCTGCAGAGTCATTACAAATACTCATTGAAAGCGAACGACTCACGCCTGTGATCATCTTCCCATCACCATACAGCAAACCACTCGACGAACAACAATGTCAGTCTTCGGCAAGCATTGAAAACACATTGTTTATTATTCTTGATAGCACCTGGCAAGAAGCGAAGAAGATGATCAATAAAAGCCCTTGGTTGTCGGCGTTACCACACGTACACCTCACGCCTCATCACCAGTCACTCTACACATTAAGGCGTAACCAAAGTGAAGGGAATTTATGTACTTTGGAAGTGGGGCTTGAACTGCTTAACCATATCAATGAAACAACGAATGCTGACACACTAAGAGATTTTTTTGCTTACTACATGAAGGTTTATCAGGCCGACAAAAGCGGCCATGCATTAAAGCAGCAGTAACGAACTCAATTGGTTGATTTCAATATCCGGTAAGATTTTTGCCTTGCGGTTGGCAAGCAAGGTATTGCCTTGGTCATTGTACCAACAGGCTTGAAAACCATTACATTTCGCGCCTTGCACATCAGTCACTAAATGATCACCGACGTGCAAAATTGAGTTTGCTGGTAATGCCAAATGAATACGCGCTTTATCAAACAATTCAGGATGAGGCTTGGCAAAACCATCCGGCCCAGCTTTTAAAATCACTTCGAAATAGTCACCCAAACCGATACGGTGCGGATCCACATTACCATTGGTAATCGCGACTAGCGGCATGCGCTTAGCTAACTCCGTCATCACGCGGTGAGTCTCTTGTGGCACCGTCACAAGGTTTCGCAAGCGTAATACTTCTTCAATCGCAGTATTTGCGGCCTCAAGCGCTTGTTCCGTACTATAACCAAGCTCAATCAAACCTTGTTCAATCTGCTTAAAACGCCATTGAGTAACATCATGACGCAGCAAAGGTTGCTGTTGAGCTAAGCGCAATTTGAGTTGCTGCCACCATGCTAAAGAACGTGTGGCCGACAGTGGATGATGACTATGTAGCCATAACACCATTTGCTGCTCGACGTGGCGTATCACTGGACGGTTATCATAGAGCGTGTCATCTAAATCAAAGCTCATTGCTTTAATTGGCCCAATACTGCGATAAAAATGCATGAGTTACTCGTCTTGTTTCTTTTTTCTTGCTCTGGGGTGCGCTTGGTCATACGCTTGAGCAAGATGTTGAAAATCCAAATGCGTGTATATTTGTGTGGTCGAGATATTTTCATGGCCAAGCAGCTCTTGCACCGCACGAAGATTATTGCTTGATTCCAACATATGAGTCGCAAACGAGTGACGTAACTTATGTGGGCTGATATGACTAGATACCGCCTGTTTCTGTCCCCACTCCGCCATACGCTTTTGTACATTGCGGTGAGAAATTCTGACACCTAGCTTAGAAACAAACAGTGCTTTTTCATCGCTATTAGCCAACTGAGCTCGTAACTTTAGCCACTTCGCGACCCACTCTTTTGCTTTGCCAGCGAACGGTGCTTTACGCTCTTTGTCACCTTTACCAACCACTCGAATTTCACCTTGGCTAAGGTTAATGTCTTTGACATTAATACTCACCAGTTCGGCTAAACGCAAGCCAGCCCCATACATCAGCTCCATCATGGCGCGATCACGCACTGACAGCGGATCATCAGCATTCACTTCCAAAAGTTGTGCAACTTCATCGACATCTAAGTTTTTCGGTAATGGACGCTTTTTGCGCGGGGCCGATACACCTTTAGCCGGGTTAGCGGTGATCTCTCCACGTAAAATCAAAAAATCAAAAAAGCTGCGTAATGAAGATAAACGTGTCGCCAAACTACTGGCCTTCATGCCTTCTCGCATACCTTTACTAGCTAATTGGCGCACCCAAGCTGCATCAACCTGCTGCCAATTTTTTAGCCCCATTTGCATTAGGTGTTGCGCCATCGTTTCAAGTTGCTGCTTGTAATTACGTTGCGTGTGCAAGCTCAGCCCCTTCTCGCTTCGTAGATATTCATAGAAGCGATTCAAGGGCTGCTGCAAGCCGTTAGACAGAGGTGTGACTGATTCGCTCATGCTTAATAAGTTGCCAAGGTAGAATATCAATTAGGTGAGATAAAACTAACGCCAAGTGACGCAAAAAAAGCGTATCCATACTCGGTTGGAAATGGCCTCCATCTTCACTGGCGAAAGCCAAAATACCTTGCGGTGACGTTTTGATTAACGGTAGAACCACATAAGAACCCATTTCTGGTGCTAGCGTTTCATCACCAAATAACGCTTGGCGATCAACCTTTCTTATCCGACCCAAATACGCCGCCTTACCGTTGAAATGGTTGGTTGAAAAACGCTGCCATTGTTCCTGTGTGATTTGGTAATCCGCTTTAGGAGAGGCCAGTAAACGCACATAAGCCAGCAAGCCTAATGCTTGCGCTTTATTTTCAATCGCTTTTACCACTTGAGTCATATCACTGCATTTTAGGATCTGCTCTTGAAGATCCATAAATTCATGAAAAGTTCGGTCATTATTGGCCGCTAGAGACATAAAAGCTGTAATCTCTTCTTCTAATTCTTCGATACGTTGACGCTGGCGATTAAGCTGCACGTGCACCAAAGAGACAGCACCTTGTTGATGATGCGGTAAAGATAGTCGATCAACTAGCTCTGAACGATGAAGGAAAAAATCGGGGTGATCTCGTAAATACTCAGCTACAATTTCAGCTGTAAGTACATCCGCTTCAACTTGCGACAAAACAATTCCTTAACTTAACAAGACATTTGACCATCAAATACATGGGTTGCAGGCCCCGTCATATATAGCGGCCTGCCTGGACCTTGCCACTTAATATGCAATGAACCACCCGGTAGGTACACCTTGACCTCTTCAGCTAATAGCCCTTGGACAATACCAACCGCCACGGCACTACACGCACCACTACCACAGGCTTGCGTTTCACCCACACCGCGCTCATAAACTCGCAGCTTAACTTCATTACGGTTAACAATTTGCATAAAGCCAGCATTTACGCGCTCTGGAAAACGCTCATGAGATTCAAGTAGTGGGCCTAGCGTTTCTACATCAGCAGTAGCAACATCGTCGACCACGGTCACTACGTGAGGGTTGCCCATGCTCACTGCGCCGCAGAAAAGAGTTTTATCTTCTACTCGTATAATATAGGTTTTTTCTACTTGCTTAGCGCGGAATGGAATTTTATTCGGCTCAAACTCAGGGATCCCCATATTGACGGTGATCTGGTCATCCTCTTCAATATTTAGAATCATCTTACCTTTTTTGGTCGTCACACCAATGTTGTATTTATTGGTCAGCCCTTTCATACGAACAAAACGTGCAAAGCAGCGAGCCCCATTACCACACTGTTCAACTTCACTGCCATCGGCATTAAAAATGCGATAGTGGAAATCACTTTCTGGGTCATAGGGAGCTTCAACCACTAAAAGCTGATCAAACCCCACACCTGTATTACGATCCGCCAAACGACGGATCAAATCAGGGGAAAAGAAGACGTTTTGTGTAATGCAATCAACAACCATGAAATCATTACCCAAACCGTGCATTTTAGAAAAATGGAAATGCATAGTGCTTTAATTTACTCCGGCAAAATACTCTCTAATGCCCATAGGCTCGATAGTTCTTCACGCTGGCGAATTAGGTGATGCTGTGAACCATCGACCATCACTTCCGCCACGCGAGTACGTGTATTGTAGTTTGAAGACATCACAAAACCATAAGCCCCTGTAGAGCGAACTGCCAACAAATCACCTTCAACAAGAACTAAAGATCGGTCTTTACCTAAAAAGTCACTCGTTTCGCAGATAGGCCCAACGAGATCATAGGTGAAAGCCTCCCCCGGATGCGGTGCAACAGGAACAATATCTTGCCAAGCTTGGTATAGTGCAGGGCGCATTAAATCATTCATTGCAGCATCAATAATAGCAAAGTTTTTGTGTTCGGTATGTTTGAGAAATTCAACTCGAGTCAGCAGCACACCCGCATTAGCAGCAATCGCTCGACCAGGCTCAAAAATCAGTTCTAAATCTTGATAATTTTCTAAACGAGCAAGCAAAGCTTTTGCGTAGTCAGAGGGTTGAGGAGGTAATTCATCGCGATATACAACCCCTAAACCACCACCAACATCTAAATGTTTGATGTTGATACCTTGGTGCTTAAGGTCATCAATCAATGCAAGCAGGCGGTCAATTGCATCAATGAATGGCGCAATCGCTGTCAATTGAGAACCAATATGGCAATCAATACCATGTATGCTGAGGTTTTCTAAACTCTGCGCCAAGCGGTAAACATCTGGCGCGCGGTCAAACGCAATACCAAATTTATTCTCACGTAAACCAGTGGAGATATAAGGGTGAGTTTGTGCATCAACATCAGGGTTAATACGCAGAGAAATCGGCGCTTTCACACCAAGCTTTCCTGCCACTTTATTGAGGCGTTCCAGCTCTGGCTCAGATTCAACGTTAAAACATTTAATCTTCAGCTCTAGCGCACGTTTCATTTCCGCTTCGGTTTTACCGACCCCCGAAAAGACCACTTTAGATGGGTCACCACCGGCAGCAACAACACGTTCCAGTTCACCACCTGATACAATATCGAAGCCAGAGCCTAAACGCGCCAAAGTATTCAGCACACCTAAATTGGAATTTGCTTTTACGGCATAACACACCAAATGTGGGTACTCACCAACTGACTCATCAAAGGCATGCCAATGACGCTCTAACGTTGCACGTGAATAGACATACAACGGTGTACCAAATTGCTCAGCCAAGTAAGAGAGTGAGACATTTTCAGCCCATAGTTGACCATCGTCCTGATAATTGAAGTAATCCAAAATTTGTTTTCCTTAATCTAAATCAACCACTATGGCTGAAGTTATTCATTCTGCGTCGGTTCATCTGGCATATACAATGGGCCGGTTTGACCACAACCTGCCAATGTAAAGACTGACAACATAAACAGTGCAGTGATTAATTTTTTCATTTTACATATCGTGATTATTGATTCAATGCCCCCTATAATCGCACCACAATCAGGAAAAGCAATAGGATAGATAGGATGAACGATACTGAATTTCATCAACAAGTCGATGAGCAGCTCGAAATCATTGAACAAGCTATAGATGATGCCGGCGCAGACATTGATTACGAAACGTCTGGCAATGTCATGACTCTAGAATTTGATGACCGTAGCCAAATCATCATTAACCGCCAAGAGCCGATGCATGAAATCTGGCTTGCATCTAAATCAGGTGGCTTTCATTTCAAATTGCAAGATGGGCAATGGATCTGCTCAAAAACTGACTTGGAATTGGTCGCAATGGTCAAACAAGAGTGTGAAAAACACGCTGGTGAAAGTATCGAGTGGCAGTGATAAAGTTCTATCTAATTGATGGTGCTATCGTTAAATAGGCGTTGAAATCTAAATAAGAAAGAACCAAGTTGCACTATTTCAACGGTAACTTGGTTCAATAACTGTTAAGCATTCACCGCTTTAGAAGGACGAGAGTAAAGAGCAGAATCATTGCGATAAGGGACAACATAACTTTCGCCTTCTTCAGGATGTACTATTTGATAATACTGAGGCAAATTGAAGTTAATGAACTTAGCCGATAGCTTGTTATCATCTAGCACTGAAGTATAAAAACTATTTACGCTGGCAATCATCTCATCTTTTTCACCACTAAACTGGTGATACACTTCAATTTGATTAGACTCATCTAGCACATAAATGTTGAAGCCTTTGTCAGTATCTTCAAAGAAGAACTGCACCAAACCTTCGCTGGCAATACCATCAACCACTTCTGGAAGCTGATAATCTTGATCGCGATCAAGCATCAACAGTGGTGAACCTTTTAGCTTGTTGGTTGAAATACTGCGATAAAAATCGACCGAGTTTTCTAATTTTTGTACTGATACACCGCGACGTTCGAAAAATAAACCATACATTTGGTCACCAATGCGTAATGCTTTAAAACGACGACGTTTTTCTTGCTCAACCGGTTTTAAGCGTAACTCAATGCACTCTGCGAGCAATTGATACACCATGTTACGCATCACACCACGTAAGTTTTTGCTATAGCAAAAAACATCCACAGATTCCGGTGGTAGGGCATCTTGGTGCATTTTGCCAAGCACCGTTTTCAATGCATCAAGCATTGCGGTTTTGCCCGTAAAATGCAGCGTACGCACTTCATGCCATGAATTGCGATACACTAAATCCACACTGCCTACTAAACTTTTTTGTTCTGAGCCAAAGCTGAAAATATCAATATTTTTCAAATCAACTTTTAACGACTTACCATTCAATTCTGCGGTCGGATCATTTTCAAAGTTAATAAACATTGCCAATTGGCTTATTTCACAAGGGCTAGCCAACGCTTGCATCGTTGGACGACGTTTGCGTAACGAAAAAGTATTACGTAAATCGCTGACCATTTGGTAGAACTTGTCTATATCCAAATGAGCATCACGCACCACAGAATGCAAACGTGTCGACTCGGTGATCAAACCATTAAAAAATGCCCAAGAAACCAACTTACTCAAATATTCATTATGCTCTAAAAAAGGCTGACCAATAAGACGATGAGCAACTAATGGCTGTTTGTAGAGATACCAACCAGCTTTGTTAGTTCGGCCTTCACGAACTTCAATGAAGGAGAGGTCTGGTTCATGGAGATCCGGAGAAATTTGTGGGTTCAGCAGCGTAACCTTACCCGGCAACACTTCAAATACCGCATACAATTTACGCGCTAAAATAGAGATATCTTGTGGACTGATAGCAGAAGTAATGTCATTGCGGCGTGCAAACTGAATCAAGTTTCGATAACTCAGCATTAAGGCATCAAGCAAAGCATGGTGCACTACTTTAACTTGTGCGACTTTCCAGTTACGTCGGTTATCTAACTCTTGTACCACCGACTCAGACCAGTTCCATTGTTTAATCATATGACTTAGCGCTTCACGACGCCATGCCATAGAACCGATACCCGGCTCACGCGATAATTTTTCATGTGTTTTGAGATAAAAACAGCGACGGACTAAATCAAGACGAGCGGAATCACCAATGCGTTCGAGGTAACGCGTCACTTTTTCGAGCATCAAATAGTAGGCATCCATGCTATAAAGATCAGGCTCGTGAGCGAAAAAACGGCGTTTGGTATCAATACTGAGTAATTGAGTATGTGGGTACTCCCACGAATACGCCTCAAGCAAAATAGCTTTCAGTACCGACTTGTAGGGCGAGTCGATACTTTTATACAGTTGCCAAAGATTAGCGCCGAAATACTCTTCGGCCGGAATGCGATTGAGCTTACCAAAATCAATCCATTCTTCGCAGTTAATGTAAGCTTTACTACACAACTGATTGACGTATTCGTCGTAGCACTCTTCCATTTCAGGCGGCACAATTTGCCACAGTAAACGCTTACCAGCAAGACGTACAGCCGAGCGGTAAAACTCATCCAACAATAAAAGATGCTGCGAAGAGCCACAGTTTTCACCCGTCATTTGCTCGGAGTGATTACTGCGAAAACGCTTTTCATCCATCAAGAAAAAGTTAGCTTCAACCCCTTGGCTTTTCGCCCAATCGGTAATCAATAAGCATTTATTACTTAAGCTTTCACGTTCACCGCAACTCATCTCTGATGAGACACAAACCCAAATATCTAAATCACTGGATGTACTTTGACCGATCGAAGAGGTACTTCCCATCGTATATAAACCAAGAATGGCCGGGGTCTGTGAGGTTTTTAATGATTGACCTAACGTTAACTCGGTATCTTCAATCAGTTGGCACTGAACATCATTGAGTTCGAAGTTATGTATACCATAAGGGACGTTAGCATCGTAATAGCCAGGAATAACCGGGTGATTAAAGTGAAATAAAGCGGGGATAAAATGGAATACACGCTGACTTTGCAAATCCATAAGAGCCAGCGCACGATCAGTTCGTTGCTGGTTAAGATTATCTAATCGTTTGATTAACGTCTTTGTGTAAGCCTGCAAGGTTGATTCCTTGGTTGAAACATTAATAAGCGCCTTGATTATCTTTTATTCTAAAGCGCCGAAAAAACGTGATCAATTTAACACTTCCTTTTGTTTTGGTAAAGTAATCTCGGCGCATATCACACCAAAGCTACCTCTATTGACCACTCTACTTTCAGTGACTCGCTACAGTGTCGTTGCTATCTAGACTTTGTAATAATAGCCCATTATATAAAGGAGAGCTAAATCACACTATTTTACCCAATCTATGCTACTTCATTAGCAATTTTTCACTGATGCGATCTAGTAGTAAACCTTTCTAGTATGGGATGGTAGGATTAAGCCCTTCATTTCTTTCATGCGGGATTATCATGAATCACAGTACACCTATTCGAATTGCCACACGTAAAAGTCCGCTCGCCTTATGGCAAGCTTATTATGTTAAAGATGCGCTACAAGCAGCTCATCCCGGCTTAGAGGTGGAATTGGTGACCATGGTAACCAAAGGCGACATCATTTTGGATACGCCTTTAGCTAAAGTTGGCGGTAAAGGGCTTTTTGTTAAAGAACTCGAAGTCGCGATGCTTGAAGGTCGTGCCGACCTTGCCGTTCATTCAATGAAAGATGTCCCAGTCGATTTCCCTGAAGGATTAGGACTAATCACGATATGCGAGCGTGAAGACCCTCGTGATGCTTTTGTTTCTAATTGCTACAACAATATTGATGAATTGCCACAAGGATCCATCGTGGGGACATGTAGCCTACGTCGCCAATGTCAGATAAAAGAAGCTCGCCCAGACCTTGTAATCAAAGAATTGCGTGGCAATGTAGGCACTCGCTTAGGTAAATTAGATGCTGGAGAATACGACGCTATTATTCTTGCTGTCGCCGGTTTGAAACGATTAAAGCTGGAACAACGTATTCGTAGCTTCATCGAACCAGAACAATCATTACCTGCTGTTGGTCAAGGTGCCGTTGGTATCGAATGTCGTATCGATGATCAACGCTTGAAAACACTGCTAGAGCCATTAAACCACAAAGACACGGCAGATCGCGTCTTATGTGAGCGAGCGATGAACTTAACCCTAGAGGGTGGTTGCCAAGTTCCGATTGGTAGCTATGCGCTGCTGGATGGTGACCAACTATGGCTGAGAGCCTTAGTTGGCGAACCTGATGGTTCCAAAATTGTACGTGGTGAAATTAGAGGCCATCGCTCTGATGCTGAAAAACTAGGTATTTCACTGGCAGAGCAACTCCTTAATGATGGAGCTCGAGAAATTCTCACCAAACTCTACTGCGAGCACGAATAAATCATGGCAGTGCTGGTCACTCGTCCTGAAATTCAAGGGCTTGAACTATGCCAACAGCTTGCGGAGGTCGGCATTTCTGCCATACACCATCCGCTTATTCAAATTCAAGCGGGAGTTGATCTCCCACTTTTATTGCCAGACATTCACAACTGCGACATCATTATCGCGATCAGCCAACATGCAGTCACATTTAGCCACCAATTTTTGCAAGATCACAGATCTTTTTGGCCAAATGAAGCAAGATACCTTGCCGTTGGTCAAAAAACTGCACATGTTTTGAGCAAGTTAAGCCAACAAAAAGTACACTACCCCGCGGTGAGTGATAGTGAACATCTCCTCGAAATGCCGCTATTACAGTCAATATCAGGTCTTGAGATCATGATTTTACGTGGTAATGGTGGAAGAGAACTGCTCCACAATACGTTGACTGAGCGTGGTGCGAAGGTGACCTATAAAGAAGTGTATCAGCGCACTATGCTGGCTTTCTCGGCCAACCAACACGCTCAAATTTGGCAACAGCAAAATGTTCACCAATTAGTCGTAACCAGTGGTGAACAGTTAGAGTTTTTGGTTACTCAAATGTCTAAAATTGCATTACCATGGTTATTTAATTTACATCTTTTTGTCCCCAGTGAGCGCATTCGACAAGCGGCACTACTCATGGGGTTTAGTTGTGTCACTAACGTAAAAAGCGCATCCAATACCGAACTCGTGGCTACTCTTAGCCAACATAAACAGGACTCTAAGCATGACAAGTAAAAATAAGAACCCGCATATTGAACCTGAAGATAAACTAACCTCATCAGCATCTTCTTCTCCAGACAAAGAAGCGGCCACTAATGTTGACTCATCCAAAGTAGAAACACCGCCTCCTCTTACCAGCACTCAACCGACACAAAATGAAGAGAAACAGGGCAAGCGAGGAGTGAAGCTGGCGGCTGTTGCCATTGTTCTATCGGTTATTTTAAGTGGTGGTATTGCCTTTCAAATGCAGCAGAAAGACGCCTTTTATCAAGCAGAAATTGCAGCATTAAAAACACAACTGACCCAGACTCAACACAATGTAGAAACTGAACTCAACCAAATAAAGCAAGACACTATAGCTCAAGCGGCAGAAGCGACCCATAAAGCAGAAGTTTCTTTGGCTCAACAACAAAAAAGTATTGAGAGCTTACAGTTGGCTGTCGCTGATATTAAAGGTCGTCGTCCTAATGATTGGCTACTTGCCGAAGCAGACTACCTGGTCAAACTGGCTGGACGTAAACTATTTCTAGAGCATGATGTTGTCAGCGCAACCCAACTAATGGAAAGTGCAGACCAACGTATTGCAGCATTAAATGACCCTAGTTTGGTTCCTTTGCGTAAAGCGATGGCTAATGACATCACTAAACTGAAAGTTATACCTCTTGTTGACCGAGAAGGGTTGGTTTTACGTTTGACTAGCTTGCAACAACAAGTCGATGCACTACCTCTAGCAAACGCCATTTTGCCTGAAGCACAACAAGAACCAGTCGCTCACGTCTCAGAAAACATCAATGATTGGCAAAATAACCTGCTGACTTCCCTCAAAGAGTTCTCGGAAAACTTTATTACCTTCCGAACTCGTGATGGCAACGTCGTGCCTTTGCTGTCACCACAACAGCACTTTTATTTAAAAGAAAATCTAAAAGCCAAATTAGAGACAGCAATCAAAGCGGTATACGTCGAACAGCAAGAGATCTATACCACAGCATTAACCACCACAGACAAATGGTCAGCCACTTTCTTTAACCAAAATGACAACACCGTCAAACAGTTCAACGATACGGTATTGCAACTAAGTAAGCAGAACATACAAGTTGAATACCCTGTAAAATTTGAAACTCAAAACAAACTGGCAGATATCATCACTGAACGTCTGCGCCGTGAAGTTTCATCCGTCATTACGGAGGAAAAATAATGTTTCGTATCATTTTCCTCTTTGCGATTTTAGGGGCGGGTCTATTTATTGGTACTCAATACTCAGGTCAGCAAGGTTATGTGCTCATCTCTATTGCGAACAAAACTATAGAGATGAGCGTCACAACTTTAGTTATCTTCATAATCGCAGCTTTAGTTGGGTTATTCGGTCTAGAATACCTATTGAAAAAAGCGATGTACGCAAGCTCAACAACTTGGAATTGGTTCAGCGTGCGTAAACTGAAACGCTCTCGTCGTTATACCAATCAAGGCATCATAAAACTTCTTGAAGGTGACTGGAAACAAGCAGAGAAAAAAGTCACTCGCTGGGCCAACCACCATGATATGCCTTTACTCTGCTATCTTGTTGCCTCTGAAGCAGCGCTTGGTATGGGTGACACCGCTAAGCGTGATCACTATTTAAACTTAGCCAGTCAGCAAGAAAACTCAAGCCTCGCTGTCGAACTCACCCGAGCAAAACAGCAAGTTAGGCAAGAAGAATACGATAAAGCACTCGTAACCTTGGCAACGCTAGAAGAACAGCATGCTAACAATACGATTGTCCTTAATCTCCTAAAAACGACGTACCTTAACCTCCATCAATGGCAGCCGCTGCTCACTTTGCTGCCAAAACTTCATAAAGCGAAACAATTAGACGATCAAGAATTAGACCTGCTCACCCAAAAAGCACAAGCTGGATTAATGTCAGATATCGCTCAACAGCAAGGAAGTGAAGGGTTGATCAATCACTGGAATAAACTTCCGAGAAAAACCAAAGCTAAACCCAACTTAACTCAGTGCTTTGTTAAACTGCTGATCCAAAGGAAAGCCGATTCAGAAGCGTACACCATCATCAAAGAAACCCTAAAGAAACACCCATCGTCAGAAATGTATGCATTACTGGCAGAGCTGAACTTGCTTGATAGTCATCCTGCTATATTGCTTTTGCAAGAAGCCATTCGGAAAGATGGTAATAATGCAGAAGCTCATAGCTCTCTCGCTCAATTTTATATGCGCGAACAAAAATGGTCACAAGCACAAGAGCACCTAGAAAAAGCCTTGTCTATCCGAACCAGTATTTCTGATTACGCCTACCTTGCTGATAGTTTAGAGAAACAAAATTACCCGAAAGCGGCAGCAGAAGTTTCTCGCAAAGCGCTAAGCTTACTGAGACCTGAGCAGGCTTAATTCGTTTGAGCAGAACTAAACTGAAAGCCGATGCCAAGGCATCGGCTTTTTTATATCAATCACTTTAAGTAAGAGCAATCTAAGTAAAACATAATCCGATTAAAGTTATTCAATGTGCAAATTTATATACAGCAAACCACCCCAAAATATCGACATCAAAAAGCTTACTAGTCAGCAAAAATCCATTCAGATGAAGAGAGATTGCTGGCCCTTGCTCATTTCAAAGGTAGACGCTCTCGCACTCAAATCGCTCAATTTCTAAAGGTGAGCGGCACCAGTGTCAATAAGTGGGTTCAAACCTTTCAGGAAGAAGGCTTGGCAGGACTGCAGGGAAAGCCAAGAACCGGAAGGGCACCGTTTTTAACTTCGGTTCAAAGAAAACAATGGGGCCAACGAATCAAAGACAAAGCTCATAATACACAAGGTGTGCGACTGACTGATGCGCTTAGATCGTGCAAGAATTTGGCAAGCAAAGCCACCCAGACTCCATCTATGATCTACTCGACCATATGGGCTTTTCACGGATAACTCCCGCTCTAAACACCCTAAGTACTCTCAGAAAATACAGAACGATTTTAAAAAATTCAAACTCGAAATGATCCTTGATACCTATATGGACCCTCTCTTACTGCTGAATCAAAAAAGCAAAAAGCCCGCTGATATTCAGCGGGCTTTTTAATAGTGGCGGAGAGATAGGGATTTGAACCCTATCGCTTGCTAAAAATCTTTTGCAAACCCTTGTATATAAAAGAGTTTTCGACAACTAGTCATACAAATCAATTACAAGTGTCTAAGTCAGTTGACTTAAGATCAAGACTACAGATAACTTATAGAAAGTCAATGTGGTAATATTCTATTTTCTGAGTAAAACACATAAATGGACATTTTCAATTTAGCAGCGACAGCCAAAATCCACCCAGCGAATAACTTTTAGTATCGCATAACGCAATCAAGAACCGCTTGTCGCAGTGCCTGATATGCAAGCTTTTGGACATAACCTTCCAACTTTGAACTGTGGTATCAGCTCCACTTTATGCAGGATTTAATAGAAAGTATGCTGCATCTCATCCACCCCAGGAGCATTTCCCCAAAAACGGGTTGCTTAATATGAATTTTTCCAGCGAAGCAATGGTACTAAACTCGGCAAAAGTCAGAGGGACTATTAGTAACTTGCTGCTCGATGTGTTTCTCTGAAACACTAATTCAATAATTGGGGCGTATCTCCGCTAATATTCGCTTATCAAGCAGATTGAGTTTACCAGCAACATCATATGAGGTTCTATTTGCAATAATTACGCTGGCAAGCCGTTCGTTTGGGTAGATTCGCATCTCTGAATGGTAACCAGCACCGCCACCTTCTTTATAGAAATAGGGCCTTCCATGGCTAGTAGATGTGTGCCAACCTAAAGTCATTTTTATATCTCGACCGTTGCTATCTAGTTGTTTAGTGAAAAGAAGTTCTTTAGAACTACCACTTAATAACACGGACTGTTCTTTTAATATGTCTTGTAGAATACTAAACATTCCTTCGGCTGTAGCAAAAACACCGCCATATGACGGGCCATAAACATGTACCGCTTTAATCTCTGTCCAAGACATGTCTATGTTGGTGAACAAATCTCTATCCAACATTAATGGTGCGATCATCCCCATAGGGCTGAAGCGCTTAAGGTGTCCTTTTGCTAACTTTGATTCATTAATAGTAAAACTAACTTGATCGTTCTTTAAGTTCAGAGGAGTAAACACATTTTCTTCTATGTAAGTCTGATAACTTTTTCCGCTAACTTTTTCTATCACTTTACCTGCTAACCAATACCCTATGTTTGAGTATCGATACTTAAAGCCTGGTGGCGACTTGATTTTGTTGTTTGTCAACATGAGTGCGTTCAACTCATTATCTTCGTCAAATGACGCTTTCATTTCAGGAAGGTATACCCACTTCAAAGGTATCGGATTAGCTATTCCCGAAGTGTGAGTTATCAGGTGTCTGATGGTGATTTCATCTGGATATGGAGTATCTAGTAAAGTGTTTATACTATCCTCCAGCTCTAACTGGCCACGTTCCAATAGCTGTAAAATTGCTATTGCAGTGACTGTCTTAGTCATAGAAAATGTTGCCATTAAGTGTTGACGAGTTAACGGTTCCTTGCTGTTTACATCTGCCAATCCTGGTGAGGATGAAACTAGCAATTTGTCCTTATCACCTATTACGTATTGATAACCTGGTTCCATTTCATTCTCCCCACTTGGATGTAGAACGGCACAACTAGCTACGACTAGAAGTGACAAAGAGATTCCTATACATCTCATTTGTTCTGAAATGCGAGTGTGAGTTGCTTTAGAGAGCTAGAAAGACATTTCAATTGTTCGCTATCAAGAGGAATATCTACTGTATTTATTAGCGCTGCTTCAGTGTCAAGTATTCCTGTAAGTACCTGCGTTCCACGTTCGGTAAGTTCTACTAAACTTGAGGTCTTGTGGTCTGGATTAGAGGTTAAGGAAATTAAGCCTTTGCATTGCATATTGGAGATCGTTTTTTGCAGATATTGTCTTGAACGTTGAGTCTTTCGAGCTAACTGTGGAATTGTCTGGAAACCCTCTGATTTCAAGATCAACATGACACCACGGGTGCAGCTGTTGACCCCTTTTTCTTTGTGAATTTGCTCTACTAACGTATTCATTTGATTCATAAAAACACGAGAGCTTTCTATTATTTCGTATAAGGCTTTTGTATTATCCATTATCGTTGCTTCTCCACAGGAACGCATCCACATCATGACAACCTGATTGTCAATATAGAAATTGGTTGTCAGCATGTCAAGCTGGTTGTCAAATGTGTGGAGTTTAGAATATGAGAAGCCAATGCAAATAAAGTGCTTATTGCATTGAGATATAGCCTGGCCCCTTTAGTACATTATGTTCAGTTCGAGCCAGACCTTTCAGAAGGTTCGCATAAAAATTCAACCTAGATTTACTGGTTAGGTATCCCCGCTTTTGAACGAAAATGGGAGATTCCGCGCATCGATGTTGCTCGGTTTGCCATTAGTAAAAGTCGGGCTATTTTATGGCGAGATTTACCACCGTTTTGTTGCGCAAACTTGAAATGGGGCATTAATGAGCTAGCTGCTGCTAGCTCATTTGATTGAAATCAAAAATTTCAAAACTAGAAGTTGAAGACTTTACTCCAATCGAATGTAGCTGACTCATCATACGATTCTGGCCAATCACTGCACCATTCTGGCACTTTGCAGTCTAAAACCCTTTCTGTACAGGGATGATAAGGTTTAATGTCGAGTACTGGTGTGTCTTCTTCAAGGTCTAGCCAATAGAACTCGATAACACCTGCCTCAACATTGATTTCCTTCACCTGGGACACTGAGAGTAAGATAGGGTTTGGTCGAGCGGGTGAGCGTGTAGCAAAAACACCAATGGTTTCGGGCGCATTTTTGTAGGGTTTATCTAGCGTAGTCAACGCTCGATACTCTTGATTATCGGTTAGATGTCCCCAGCAAATAACCTGTAGGTGACTGAACCCGCTGAGCTCTTTCAAGCCATCTCTATATGACTCATTTAGCTTGATCTGGAAATGACCTTCCATTGCATGAACGTATCCAATTGCTTCCAAATTCATATCGTTATCCTCAATAGTTTGATTGGTAACGCTATTATTGCAACGAGTTTTCGGAAGTACTTGTCCATTCGTGCGCGATTGTAGTTGACGCTACCCTAACGCTTTAATTGGTATGCAGATATCTACCCGATAAAAAACGCAACCATTGTAGTTATACTCACCAAGGCAACGCTCAATCGATTCACGCTCCACATCAAATGCATACCCAGACTGACTTAACCACTCTGTAGTCATCCATGCCCACGCAGAAGAGTATTCATCATCCTTTAAATAGAATCGCCGAACAGCATACTTACCACCATTAAGCCTAGTGATACCAATATCACCAGCCGAAAGCGTAACATCTGGCACCTCCAATGCCACCATAACCCTCAACTGTGTAGAGGCTGTAATGTTCGGATTATCATGATAGATATTGTAAGTTTCATCGCATAAAAAACCTCTAGGTATAGCCCAGCCAAGTAACTTCTCGTAGAGGTGACCGAATAGTTCAGCATCGGCAATGTAGTTACCAATGTTTCTGACATACGCAACGGTAATTGGCTCTAATTGCTCAAGAAAGACAGATTGGTTGGAGCAAAGGCCATTCCTGCTTATTGGAAAGCTTGCCTTCCTGAAGTGCGTCGAGAGTTCTGCTTTCCATTGTGATGCGTTATAACCAAAGTGCTGTTTGAAGGCTTTTGCAAACGAAGATGAATTGGAGAAACCACATTCCAACGCAACCTGAGTTATAGGTTTTGCATCACTGCACAGTAGATTTGCTGCGTTTTCTAACCTTAACCTGCGGATAAACTGATATAGGCTTTCTCCCGTCCGATCTTTAAATAGTCGGTTGAAGTGATACTCCGAAAAAAAAGCAAGTTGCGCTAGCTTTGACACGTCCAATGCCTCGGACAAGTGTGCTTGAACATAGTCGATTACATGATCAATACGTGCTTGATAAAAGCATTTCATCAATCTCTCTTTCTTTTTAGCTCTCGCCATCGTCGATGATTCCATTTGCTGCGGCTTCGACTACCATATTAACATGAGGTAATGTAAGTCAAACTGCCTACAGGGTAAGTACGCACTTGATCTACTCTAAGTTGTTTTGGGGCAGAAGTTTGTCGCGGTGCCAAGGTGAAGCAACTATTAAGGAAAATTTATGAGTTGAAAGCAACTGAGAAGGATTTCTTCCTAGTTGCCAGTAAGGAATGGGGCAATCTCAAGCTACGAACGAAATTGATACGAGTCTCTTATCCATGTTTCTATGCAGGTTGTCTCAATTAACCTATTTAGAGACTAGGTTAAAAATATGCAAAAAAATCAACCTATCTCTGTAAGGCAACCTGTCAGGCATATTTTCATTGTGAATGCTGACAGGTTGTTGCGTATTACATATAGGTAGTTAGTAATTTAGCCACGGCACCAAAAACAGGAACAACCACAGAGTTACCAAACTGCTTGTATGCAGGCGCGTCTGCACAAACAATACGGAACTCACTGTTAGGATCATTTACATCTTCAAAGCCCATTAGTCTTGCACATTCTCTTGGTGTTAAACGCCTTGGGGTTTTATACATCGGATCAAACTCAGGGGCATAACGACCGTGTTCTTGGTCATATTTAGCTTCGCCTTCCTTAATCATCTCTTTGTACTGCTTTTCCGTACACTCTGGGTTTTCTTTGGCGTATCGGTCAGCAAAATTAGTAGAGAACTCAAGACGCTCTTTGTTCTTTCTAAAGCCATACTCACGGTTATCAGCAAGATATTGTTCAGAGAGTTCTTGATGATTAATTAGTATCTCAGAGCCATCTTTGTAGTACCTTGCTGAAAGCGTTCTTGTTACAGCATTAGGATTTGAAGGGTCAACTAGTCCAAACCCAAACCCATTGCCTTTACTTTGATGCTTCAGGGCATAGTGATACAGGTAGTTCCACAAGTTTGGTGTTAACGTGTATTTCTTTGTCTCTTCTTCAGAAAGATCGGTCAAAATATCACTAACACGTAAGCGCTCTTGCGGAACTTCAATGTTTTTGAGAGACAGTTTTTTATACTCTGGGTTCTTTTCTACGAGATCCTTACGTACCCCTACAAGAACAATGCGCTCACGATGTTGTGGGGTAAAGTTCATACCATCTATGATGGTTGGTTCTGGTTTGCGCTTGCGTACAACCTTGATAGCTTCTTCAATATCAGAGTCAACATCGGTGATGTCGGCTATCCAATAACCTACCTGATCAAGCGTACGTATGATTGTCGCGAACGTGTTGCCTTTATCGTGACTCTTGAGGTTCTTAACATTCTCTAGGACAAAGTATTTTGGCTGTCGCGCTTCCAGTACTTTCTGTACATCAAAAAACAGAGTACCTTGAGTATCACACTCAAAACCGTGCGCTCTACCTAATGAGTTCTTTTTCGAAACACCCGCGAGTGAAAAAGGTTGACACGGAAAGCCAGCAAGAAGTACGTCATGCTTAGGAATATGTGTCAGAATACTAGCCTGTTGTTGCAGCTCTGTCGCTTCAGGGTCACCACTTAGAGTGATTTGAGTGATATCCATGAAGTTAGTATTTTTCATGCCATCATCTTGCTCACTATTCAGGAAATATGGCAGTTCTGACTCATCTACATAATGATTTGCTAAGTAAGTTCGTCTGGCTTTTTCATCCCATTCACTAGTAAAAACACATTTTCCACCAACGTTTTCGAATCCCTTGCGTAAGCCTCCAATGCCAGCAAATAAGTCAATAAAGGTAAAGTTTGGGTTGTCCCAATGAGCAGGTTTTTTTGGGAGTAGGGTTGCTCTCAATTTGTTTAGAGAACTATCACCAAGTGAAATAGGATTGGCTACAGGGTCGGCTTTCCAACGATTCAGTTTCTCTCGGCTGATCTCGCAGAACTCTCCACCTAATTCTTGAAACTTAATGGCTAAGTTCTTTTGATCATATATTGTAATCAATAGTTTAAGTAGCTTATTTGTTTCTTGATGGCAGTGCTCGATATAGCTCTCAAACTCTTGATCGCCTTTTAAAGTTGTATACTGATTCATATAGGTAATAAAAAAGGGACTATTGTGTGCAAACGTATCACACATTAATCCCCTTTTATAGACCTGAGCGACGTTTTATTTAAGGATTGAGCGAAATAAAATGAACCTCTTCATAGAGTTCGCTGGACGCCTTGTATATGTCATTGATACGCCACTGTGAGCGTCGCTTACTTTGCTTGGCATCAGTTGGATGAAATTTCGGTGCAGGATCAAGATACACAGTACCGCTATGAATAGCTTGGAAAAGCCTCTCAGCATTAGTATTAAGACACCAAAGAACTTCATCTGGAAACTCTATCTTAAATGTATACCCATCAGCCAAACTGTTGGGGTCATCATTTGGTAGTTTTGTTGCAGGTACGTAGACGACTTCGTTGTGTTTAGCACCCCAGCAGTTTAAGAGGCGCTCGATGGACCAACTAGCTGCGATTTTTCCTTGTCTATCTTCTAATACAACTTCCATTCCCGTCATTTGCTTGGTAATGGGTTTCTTTGGGTCATATAGACCATGCTCAAAACGAGTAGTTTTTTTGCCGTTTTCACCTTTGGTTACAATGGGGTGAAAGCATTGGATTTTTAACGTGAGCTGAGTTTTTTCATTTTCTTTGTATGCTCTATGTAACCCCGTCAATCGATACACATCATTCTTCTTGTAGCCATAAGTCGTCATGAAGTCAGGAAAACTCTCCTTATATAGTCCTCCATCAGGCTCTGGAGTGAATAAGGTAAGCTTCTTGCGAGTAAAACATTTCAACTCAATACCAAAAATATCACCTTCCTTGTCAGCATTTGGCTCAATACCCAGAGCATGCTCAAGAGTATACCCATGTACCTGTGTACCAGTGAAAGGGACTGTTTCACCTAACTTGAGTCGACAACCAAGCAAGGTTTTACCTGCCACATTGGCTTTCAGTAACTCTTTTAGCTTCTCCGTACCGCTATCATCACCGAGATCGATAATGAACGCCTTGCAGACTTTTGAGCCGAAGTAGTTTTCAAGCTGATTAAATTGCTCAATAAATCGTTCGTTGGGATCCACAACTAAAACGGCAAAAGCATGACCTGAACGATTCGCACCTAAAACTAAGTAACGAGGTAAATGATCAGTCCGTTTAGTATATTCAATTGACATACTACGAGGCATTTCTCGATTCACTGTTTGGAATCCTGATAGTCTAGCCTCTGGATACTGAGCATATACGATAGCTTTACACTGCTTAGCTTTTACCGCGTTCCCATCAGTATCTAGCCATGAGAAATGGTGGAATTCAGCCTGTGGAATCAACTTACCAGGATCTGAGGAGCGCTTTGTTTCACTTGAACTTTCACCTCGATCACTAAACCTCAAATCAAAGATAGAGTTAAGTAGACTCGCATCTGAATGAAAATATACTTGGTTTTTATCGTTGGCATTCTTAGGTAGTGATTTAATCAGTGCAATACTACATTCGTGCTTCTTTAATAGACCACGCACATCATCTAGGTCATTGATACCTAAGTGGTCATATTGGTTTAATTCGTACATTATGGTATTGGTTTTTTCGTTGTGAGTAGGTGCGCTATTTTCACACCCAGAGACTATATAACGGTGTACTCTATAGCACCCATTACACACTAAAGTGCTAGATATGTAACTACGATTACCCACTTCACACTGAATTCCCATCAGCCCCCCCCACACATTTACACTGCAATCTATCCTCCGAGAATGACCACACTTAAAAGATAGTAACGTAAGGTATCAAGTTGATGATCGTTGAACAACTATGCGCATATTGAAGAACTAGAGATATTTGTTCAAATTGTTTTGACTCAAAATGTTACGTACCACCACTCTAAAAAGGGCAAACACTTCTCGATTCGCAATACACGTCTTTATTTTACAAACAACCATAGAAGTTCACCCATGGGCAAGTAAGGGGGTATCGGGGAGCAAATCACTATGATAGATGATAGTTTTACCCCTGATAGGGGGTAAAAATTAGTTTACCCCTGATAGGGGGTAAACACAGCAAGCTATGATCTTCAATTGGCGCTGATGACATCTCCTCCTTACTAGCACATTATTGGGTATGGTATCTGCACTAGGCTACTAGAAGAGATTCTGTTGTCATAATTTCAATTCAACTTAACGATCCAACCTCTCTTGCTCATGCGGTTGTGGCTTCGTTAGTTTTTTAAGAACCCGCCTCAAACCGTCTTTCTTCATGCGTGGTATTTTACGTGTTTCATTTCTAATCGAGCGCGATTTCAGTTCATCCCTCAATTTCGGTTCAGAAGCTATAACTTCAAAAGCTCGACTAAGTTCGAGATAGCTGTCCCGCTGTCTTTCTGCCAGCTTTCCAGCATGTTCAATCGATGTTCCAATCTCGCTATTTGCTGTCTCGTGGATGCGGATATTTCGTTTGAGGCTTTCGATAGCCCCTGTAACGCTTCGACAGATGCTTGGTATTCCTGCATCATGAGCTGATTGTTTTGAATAATGTCCTTCAGGATTGTTTTGCGTTCGTGTTGATACTGTTCCTGAATTTGTCTTATTGTGTTTAGGTAAAACTCGTTCTGTGTCTCGATCATAGCGAGCAAATGCTCGTTTGAAATCTGCTGATTCTTCGTCAATGACGTAATTTGTGAAGCTAATTGCTTCTCGATATGGCTCATATTCTATTTTCCCTTCGAGTAGAAAACTCATCCATTCTTGGATAAACCTCTTTTGTCGCTCGTGATACTGCTCTAGCGCTAACTTTGCATTTCGTTCAGCTAATGCTTTTCTTTCTTCAATTTGCTTAACCATCTCAAAACCTTTGAGGGATGGGTTGAACTCAGGCATGTGTGCAAAAATAGGCTGAGGTTGCGATATGTAACAAGGTGGCGTTGCTGTCCATCTTGAATTGGGTGGTAAGTAATACGCTTTCGTTATGCTTTTTTCAGGTTGAATACGTGCAAGTCGGTAGCGACTTTTGTTGTAGTCAGCTCGTTTTGCAATGACCTTATCCAGCTTACTTTTTAGTTCATGTAGTCTTTCTTCCTTGCTTTGTATGCTTTCACAGGATTGCGTCAGTGATTCTTTCGAAGTGAATTGGGAAGTGAAGACAAAGCCCTTCAGGCGAACGTTCTTTTTGTCCTGAAAATGCAAGCGTATAAAATTATCTGACTGACTAATATGGGTAACCCCGATCTTTTCTTTAAACTTATCACTACTTAGTGCTTGTATAATGTCATTGCGGCTGTTTACTCGATTATTAGCAATCATGTCTTTAATCCAGACATTGATTGCTTTCTTTAGCTTGTGCCGCTTGTCAAGGCCGCTACCGTCTTGAGTAAGTCGTTTATGAAGAGAATCGAGAGGACTCACTAAATCATGCTTAAGATTTAAGTAATCCCGCAGTAGATTGAAGTCTTGTTCATGCCCAGGTGGCGCAGGGTTGAAGGACAATCCTGTTGCAAGGTGAATTCTCGGTATCAAGAAGTGGTTTTCAATATTGCCTTGGTGCGTGTGACGCACCCAGTCGATTAATCGCTCATCTTCAGGGAAACCAGCAAAGCACAAGTCTTCGAATAACTCTCGCCATTCCGCTTCAATTTCTGGATTAGCTTGCAACTTATCTGTATCTTCCAACGCGTGAGCAATCACACCAGAAACATATTTATGTTGGTGAGGCGTATGTGCAATCACATATTCGACCGCTTTGCGATTACCATTAATTGCTTCTGGTGGCGGTTCTCTACGTTTTCCTTTTTGCTGCTGGAGAATGTAGTCGCATTCCCACTCTGTCTGTGTGTCGTTCGTTTCTCTGGCAGATTTACGCATTTGATAAGCATCGCTGTAAATTCTTTTTTGCTCGTCACTGAGGCTGCACAGAGGACCATAGAGATAGTTTGTTGCAGCTTGTGGGTTAGTCTGGTCTTTTCCACTGGTTTGGAAAAATGATATTACTGCCATAATTCCACCGATAATGGATCTACTTTTGCGACTCGGTATTTATGGTCAACCTGTGGATTGGCTAGAATATTCATTACTCGCAGATCGTGCTGCTCAAATGCTTTGTTTAGCTGGTTAAGCTCTAGCAAGATTTGAATGGCTTCCACTCCAGATTTATGAGTGTTACACCACTTGACGGTCTGATTAAGCAGAGAATTGAAACGTACACGTTCATGGATTACGCCTAACATCTCCTTTCTAGTCTGCTCTGCAAAAGGTATTATGATTTGAGTTTTATGTAGTGATTCAGAAGCAATCTGAGACACCGTTTTTCCTGCTTGCTCAGCTTTGTATTTCCAGATCTTTTTATCTAAGAGCGTACAGTTCATTTCTATACGAGTACTCTTTGCTTCACAATAATGATGGTAAAGCGCATCTACTTCAGCGGACTTTAAACCAGTTTCTTTCTTCAAGCGGTTTTTGCTGATTTTAATGTTGTGCTCAACACAGTTATCAAGTGATTTTTCGAACAATTCGGTAAGCTTTGGATCGTTAAGATAGTACTCTGCTATCTGCTTTTTCTTGTATTTTCTAGTCATATTTTGGTGCCTAATTTTTTAGGTCTGATTATTGTTTGGGGTAGTTAATTAAGGGGTTTGGGCGCAGCCCAAGCGTTCCTAAGCAGCAGCTTAGACTCCCAACCCGATGAAATTTTTCATACGGGGTTGGGGTAACCTTGCTCTTTTAGCTTTTACATCAATTTTCCACACCGTCGTCGACATGGAATTCTTCAGATAAGCTGGGATCTGCCTCACTCAAATCGCCGAAATACCAATCAGGATGAGTGGTCGTGAGACTTTCGATAAGTTTTGTGTTGTGTTCTTGTAGGCGTTCTTTATCGCGAGTTAATGAAGCGATATGCTCATCTAACATTTTCGCGCGAGTGCGTTCAACCACAAGCTCGTGGTTTACCAACAGTAACGTGTCGAGCTTTTGCTGTTGGTGGTCAATTCGAGACCGATAGTCAGAAGCAACTTGCTCTGATTGAGCAAGTTTATTTTCTAACTCATTGCACTTTTGACTCTGTGAATCAGTTTGCCGTATCTGCTTTTGCAATTCGTCAATGAACTCAACAAGCTCTTTGTTTTCTTTTTCTAATTCATCAATTTGCTTAAGAGATTCTTGGGTATGGGCGCTAACGAGCTGCTGCACTTCACTATCAAACGCCTGCCAGACGATGGACATTTCGGCTTGAAGCGCAGAAATCAGTCGCTGCTCAGAGTCAACAAACCACAGCGCTTTATTACGAACGATAGTAGTTGGTTTTGTCGCTTTCCTTAGTATTTTGAAAGCGATCGCTACTCGCCTAAAATCACCACCAACACGCTTTTGAAGCGCTTTTGCTGAAGTGGGTGCTGTGTTTGAATCGCTAAATGCTGAGGCATACTCATCAATGGTTTTACCTTTTTCGGTCGAGTACCCATTTTTTTCTAGTTCAGAGCTGAATCTTTCACGGAGCAATACAAGACTTTCTTCCTGACTGAGTAAGGCAGGAAGAGAGGAAGACAAAGTAGTATTCATAATTACTGTCCACCTTTCAGCGTATCGTCGATAATTTTGTAGATTTGCTCTCTGTGTTCATCATTCTTTGCAGCACGTGCCAATTCGAGTAAGTTTTGTATAAATGCTTTGTCATCACTGGCAATGGACTGCGCTGCTTGCTTAGTTTCAACAATGCCATTGGGTACGACAATGCTGTTTGAATCACCCGTTTTAAATAGCTCTGCTATTGTCCTATCTGCTTTGACTTGCTCTTTCTTCAAACTCACCTTATTACGTTTCGCATAATGCTTTTCTACAATGCTGACGTCTCGATGCCCGAGTAATTCCGCTATCCAAGCTACACTGACTCCACGATTAAAAGGTATCGACGCTCCCGTATGTCGCAATTGATTTGGGCCTCGATGTGCTACGCCTGCTTCTTTGAGAAACCCAGTAAAAAACTGTTTTGCGAATTGCTTGGGGTTTAACCACGGGTGACCAGTTTGCTCATTAAAAAAAACAAACCTGCGTTTTTCTCGTTTAACTGTGATGTTATCTCGTTGTACAACGTCAATAGTTATTGGAGCTTTATCACCCGTTAGTCGTTCGAGTTTGCGGAGTAATTGAGCGGCTTCTGCTGATAACTCAATTGTTCGTTCAGACTCTTCTGTTTTAGTTACTTTGTATTTGTTTAATGGTTTAGCTAAATCAACGTATAGTCGACACTTTTCAATCCCGTCCTCTGTGTAAAACTCGATATTTTCCCAGCAAGTACAAATGAGTTCGCTGATACGTAATGCCGTTAGAATGGCAAAAGAAGCCATGTCTTTTGCCATCTCATTGTCGGTATCAGTCAACAGTAATTGACGTACTTCATCTTCAGTGAATGGGAATGGATCATCATTGACAACTTTCAGGTTTTTGATTTTTTCCATTAGGTCGTTTTTCTGCTGTTCGGAGGAACAAGCTTTAGCGCAGACGGCTCGTAAGATAGTGTAACAACCGTTAATGACCTTGCCTTTTTTGCCTTGTGTGAGAAGTGTGATTTTGAGTTCATCAATATCTTCGATTGTAAGTTCAGATAGTGGTTTATCACCTAAGTTTAGGATGATATGTCGACCGTGAGTCTTCATTCCGTTCAGTGTTGATTCAGCAACAACAAGCGCTTTAGTATTTAGCTCATGACAAACAGCTTGGGCGACTGAGCTTAGCGGGTAATCATCTTTGTTTAATGAAATGTCAGACTTGCGAGTGCCTTTCCGAGTTTTTTTAATTCGAGACTTCAGGCGAGGGGATTTTTCATTTTTCTTCGTAGGGTTCATTTCTAGACCTATAGAGTGATAGGCCATTAAGGGCGGCTCTTCTGGCGGAGCCTTATTATGTATAATGGTCTGGTTTATTTGCTTATTATCAAACCACAACGTTTCTTTTTACACAATAGTTACGCATAATTAACTTTAATGTAAGCCTATGTATAATAAAGAAAAATATACATATCTGGAATATTTTTCATAGCGTAACTTATTGATATTTATAAGTGTAAGTGCTAACTAACTTATCGTATTTTCTTCCCTTGCGAGATTACAACGTTTACCATTAAATTTAATTAATGTGACACAGGTCACGAAAAATGACGTAGTGCAAATAACTACACTACGTCTTGTGGGGTTCATAGAAGAATAAATATTAGGGTTACAGTGCTGAAGATACTAGCCTTAATAGCTTCGCTGCATTAAACGCTGATGTATCATTTTCATAGACTTTAACGTGGTCGCCATACTGCATAAGTAACGGACCATTTTCACCCATCAGCACCGAGGCGACACACTTTTGTTGAAGAGTTTGCTGCATTATATCTAAAGTAAGTTTTGGCGAACCGTCTTGGTTAGTCATCATTTTTCCCCTCAGCTAAAATCTAACAAGTCTAGTAACTCACGATTTGAGTTACATTTGTGAAAAATGGAAAACTCCTCCAGTTTGATAATCTTTCGCACTTTGCGCATTGGACTGGATTCGTTGAGATCATCTATAAGGCATACAGAATGTTGTGTACGATACGAAAACTCGGTTGCATAGGTACGGACTTCTATATCAACGCTATCTGTATGCGAGAAAAGATGCAGTACCGAGTCAGTTAAGTTCATTTTAAAGCCTGTGTACCTACCAAAACGCGAAATCAAAATAAAGATCATGATGTCAAATACATCTGTCGGGATACCAACAGTAGTTCCACACTTAAACTTGAAGCTATTTAACTGCTTGGAGCCGAGTTGGATTTGTAGATTATCCACAAGATAAGCACCGTTCATAAAATCGCGACGAATTTCGTCTGAGAAATATTGATACACCAAATATGGTAAGCAAAGAGGTTCATTTTCAGTCAGCTTATTGATTTTTAACCAGTCGCGATAAGTATATTCCTCTAGACTGAGAAGGTTCTTAAAGCTACTCACGCTGCCAATCGTAAGCTGAACCTTTTGTACACCGTACTTTGATTCAAAGTCGTGTTGGTTCAAATAAGGATGGATCTGTAGCAGAGATATCGCTGTATCAATAAGGTGAATCTGCTCCATCGCAACCCCCATTGCTAGAAAGCGAGATAGATCGAGTTGATCGCGGTATGAAGCTCCCTCTTCGAGTGCTAGAACAATAGCTTTTCGTAGCGATTGACTGAGTTTTTGCATAATTACCCCTCTAGATCCATTTGGAACGTGCTAACGATTTCAAGCAATTTCTCTAATTTATGTTTCTTCCCATATCGTCCGAAGGTCATGTTCGGATTATTATGACCAACCACCTCGGCTACACTATGTTCTGGAACATCCTGCTCTTTAAGAACATCAATGAATGTGTGGCGTAGTCCATAAGCGGTAGGACGCTTGCCAGCAAGCATACCCAACTTGGTTTGTAGCTTCCCGAATTGCGTTCGATACGTTTTAGTCCAATCTTTATCTGGTCCGAGCGGTGAGTAATCGAATAGAGGGGCATTGCCTTTATGACGGCGGCTTTCGCAAAATATGACGAAATCATCACGAATCGCAGGGTGAAGAGGGACATTTCGAACTGCATGCTCGTTTTTCAAGTGCTGATCTTTGGATTGGTCGGTGACTCGAAAATATGGGATCTCATCATCTACAACAATATCTTGGATATATGGCTGACAAGCTTCGCCAGTGCGTAACCCATGAAAGAGCTGTAGTTTAGTGATCCACTGAAAGTCCAGAGATTGCAGAGTAAACGCTGGACTTTTAATTAGTAATGTCAGTTCATCAGTTGTCCAACGCTCACGTTGTTCAGAGACATGCTTTTTACTTTTGAACTGGGGATTTAAGTCTTGAGCAGGGTTATTAGGAATATATTTCTTTGATTTTAGCCATTTGAAGAACTGCTTACTTGCTGAGAAATAGTCCTTGTTCGTTTTGGTAGAACGTCCTTCAGAGTAGAGCAGATCTATATAACTATCTAGGTCAGAGCTACTGACTGTATTCCGATTTATGCCCTCCTTTTCAAGGAAATTGATGCAGTGACTTATGCGTTGCTCAAGTTGATGGATCGTAAGCTGTCGAACATTACGCTTCTTCTTACTTTCTAGAAATCGCTCAAGCAACTGAGTAAAAGGTACTACTTCGGCAGAGATGCTCTTTACGCTCGGTTCAGTCTCTTCAAGGTTAGTTAGATCGATATTACTTGGAATGTCTGAAACAATGTCATCTTCAAAATACGCAACGGTTTCAGGGGTTAGTTTATAGGCTGTTGGCGAACAGAAAGATTTACGCAGCGTCTCCATCTGTTGGTGAAGGACAACCTTAAATTTTGGGAATAATACGGGATTGGTTAAATCAATTTGGCTAATAGCAATCTTAATGCAGGAAGCCATTTTAAAATTGCGCTCTATTGCTTCTGAGCGCTCTTTAGTTAAAAGACTAACTTTGATATCGAAAGGATAACCAAACTCACGTAGTTGTTTAGGGATGCAAATGCGGGTTTGATATACGCCATTAGGCGCTTTTTGTAAGTACATTGTCTCACCTCATTGTCATGAAAGTGATTTGCAGTACTGTAGATACGAAAAAACCCTTGAAAATCAAGGGCTTAATGCGTAAGAAAAATGGCGGAGAGATAGGGATTTGAACCCTAGAACCGCTATTAACGGTTGCCGGTTTTCAAGACCGGTGCTTTCGACCACTCAGCCATCTCTCCACAAATTGTTACCGAAATTTAGTCTTATATTAAAAATGCTATATTTCAGTGTTATTTTCAGATGATTTTCTTGAAGAAAATAAAATCTGAAAACATTTATCAAGCCTGGCGATGTCCTACTCTCACATGGGGAAGCCCCACACTACCATCGGCGCTATTGCGTTTCACTTCTGAGTTCGGCATGGAGTCAGGTGGGTCCGCAACGCTATGGTCGCCAAGCAAATTCTT
>NZ_CAWPQZ010000025.1:0-56308 GCF_963889785.1 Vibrio sp. S12_S33
TACATGACGCCATTGATACTCATGGATAGCCTCGGCCTCAAGACCACAAAGGCATTTGGCCTCAGAGTTAGGTTTAAGAGTCAGGGTAATAAGTGATGCTGTCTGGTGAGACTTTACTATTTTAAAGCCTTCCCAGAATGAAGATAGGAAAGTATGATTCGACATGGAAACGGTAGTTTGTGTATGATTTTTGTTTGGCGACTAAACCATATCACTTACTACCGTTTTTTTGTTTTTAGTTCCCGCTAATCCGCGATGAACCTTTTTTGTATCCATTATTTCTACTTATTATTTTTTTGCTTAGCTAACTTAGCGATATTTTCTAAACGTTTTTTGATTTTTGGTGGTGCATGGTCAGCAACCATCAACAACACTTGAGCTGCATTTTCAGAAAGTGGTGGTCTGGCAATGACCTCTTTTTCATCTTTTTTTCCTCGATTACGATATAACCCAGGGTTAATCTTTAGCTCAATGCTGACTAACTTTGCAAAACCTTGAGAGCGTAATTGATTAAGCAAGTGTAGGCGGTCATATTCCAATTTCATTTTAATTGCTGCACTCGCCACTTCCACAATCAGATGTCCACCACGTACATTTGCCGCACGTACATGATCTGCAGTGCCTTTAGGTAATAAAGTTTGCAATACTTTATTTAAGGCAATGATCTCGCTGGCATGTTCTTGAATTTTACGCAGTGATGAATCGCTGATCAGCTCTTTTGTTAAAGTGGGGCGATGATCGCGCATAGTCTCTACCTCTTAATACAACTCTTTCATTCTATGGCCATGGGCTGGAAGTGTATAGCAACAACGCCATTTTGTTGTTCAAGTACTGTTCAAAACTCGATAAAAATTATGTGCGCTTCAAACAAATAGTTTTGATATTGGTTGTTGTGACAAAAAATCCTTAAACTATGCGCCACATAATCATTTAATGCCTTGAAAATATACCTTACCGCCACAATGTCTGTGATACATGATTTATCTCAGTATCCTTAGTTCAAAACTGGTAGAGACTGACGGCATTAAGAGTAGATCGAAAGCGATCTAAGAAAGAGAGATTCCTAACACATGATAACTAAGCTACTGACAAAGGTAATTGGCAGTCGCAATGACCGAACACTGCGCCGCCTTAGAAAAATTGTAAAAGAGATCAACAGCTACGAACCGACTTTTGAAACACTGACCGATGAAGAATTAAAAGCTAAAACGGTTGAGTTTCGTCAGCGCTTGGAACAGGGTGAAACCCTAGACCAATTGCTTCCTGAGGCATTTGCCACAGTACGTGAAGCTTCTAAGCGTGTATATGGCATGCGCCATTTCGACGTTCAGTTAATTGGTGGCATGGTATTGAATGCTGGCCAAATCGCAGAAATGCGTACGGGTGAAGGTAAAACATTAACCGCAACTTTACCTGCTTATCTAAATGCATTGCCAAGTAAAGGTGTGCATATCGTAACGGTCAATGATTACTTAGCCAAACGTGACGCAGAAACCAACCGTCCGTTATTTGAATTTCTTGGCATGACAGTTGGCATTAATGTGCCGAATATGCCACCTCAAGAAAAAAAAGTCGCTTACCAAGCTGATATTCTTTACGGAACCAATAATGAATTTGGTTTCGATTATCTGCGTGACAACATGGCATTTCGTAAAGAAGACCGTGTACAACGTGAGCGCTTCTTTGCTGTTGTCGATGAAGTGGACTCGATTCTTATTGATGAAGCTCGTACACCGCTGATAATTTCAGGCCCTGCAGAAGATAGTTCTGAACTCTATATCCGTATTAACACGCTCATCCCGTTACTACAGAAGCAGGATAAAGAAGATTCTGAAGAATATCGTGGTGACGGTCACTACACCGTTGATGAGAAATCTAAGCAGGTACACCTAACCGAAACAGGCCAAGAATTCGTAGAAGAATTAATGGTTAAAAATGGTTTGATGGAAGAGGGAGACACGCTTTACTCACCAACTAACATCAGTTTGTTGCATCACGTCAACGCGGCGCTGCGTGCCCATGTGCTATTTGAAAAGAATGTCGACTACATCGTCAATGACGATGGTGAAGTGGTCATCGTTGATGAGCATACTGGTCGTACTATGCCTGGGCGTCGTTGGTCTGAAGGTTTACACCAAGCAGTAGAAGCAAAAGAAGGCGTTAAGATCCAAAACGAGAACCAAACTCTCGCATCGATTACCTTCCAGAACTTCTTCCGCCTATACAACAAATTGTCTGGTATGACGGGTACTGCGGATACTGAAGCATTCGAATTCCAATCGATTTATGGGTTAGAAACGGTTGTTATCCCGACTAATAAACCTATGGTGCGTAATGACATGCCCGATGTGGTGTATCGTACTGAAGCTGAGAAATTTGTAGCGATCATTGAAGATATCAAAGAGCGCGTCGAAAAAGGTCAGCCAACCTTGGTGGGTACCGTTTCGATTGAAAAATCAGAGCTACTTTCTAATGCTCTGAAAAAAGCCAAAGTTAAACATAATGTATTGAATGCTAAATTCCACGAGAAAGAAGCGGAAATCGTCGCGCAAGCGGGTACACCAAGTGCTGTGACCATTGCTACAAACATGGCTGGTCGTGGTACGGATATTGTTCTGGGTGGCAGTTGGCAAGCTCAAATAGAGCAGTTAGATAACCCAACACAAGAACAAATTGATGCTATCAAAGCAGAATGGAAAATCGTTCACGATCAAGTATTAGCGTCGGGTGGTTTACATATTATCGGTACTGAACGTCATGAATCTCGCCGTATTGATAACCAACTACGTGGCCGTTCTGGTCGTCAGGGGGATGCGGGTTCATCGCGTTTCTACCTTTCAATGGAAGACTCTCTACTGAGAATTTTCACTTCAGATCGCATGGCAAGTTTGATCCAAAGTGGTATGGATGAAGGTGAAGCGATTGAAAGTAAGATGCTGTCGCGCTCCATTGAAAAAGCACAACGAAAAGTGGAAGGTCGTAACTTTGATATTCGTAAACAGCTTCTTGAATACGATGATGTTGCGAACGACCAACGTAAAGTGGTTTACGAGTTACGTGATGAACTGATGGACGCTGATGATATCAGTGATATGATTGAGTTAAACCGCCAAGACGTCTTTACTTCAGTGATCAGTGAATACATTCCACCTCAATCTTTAGAAGATATGTGGGATATTACCGGATTAGAAGAGCGTCTGAAAAACGACTTTGATTTAACGCTTCCAATTCAAGCTTGGCTCGATGCCGACGACAAATTGTATGAAGAGGCGCTACGCGAGCGAATTCTTGAAGAAGCCGTTAATGTTTATCGTGCTAAAGAAGAAACCGTTGGTGCGTCAGTACTTCGTAATTTCGAAAAATCCGTCATGCTGCAAACGCTCGATACCTTGTGGAAAGAGCACTTAGCTGCAATGGATCACTTGCGTCAAGGTATTCATTTACGCGGTTATGCACAAAAGAACCCGAAACAAGAGTACAAGCGTGAGTCATTTGAACTGTTTGAAGATATGTTGGACTCTTTGAAGACTGATGTGATCACTATTTTGTCGAAAGTACGTGTGCAGCAGCAAGAAGAAGTTGAACGTATGGAAGCTCAGCGTCAAGCGCAAGCTGAAGAAGCCGCGCGTCGCCAGCAGTTCCAGCATCAAAATGCTGAAAATCCATTAGCCGAAGGCAGTGATGAAACGGATGAGCATGCTCACCAACCTATGGTGCGCGAAGAGCGCAAAGTTGGTCGTAATGAACCTTGCCCTTGTGGTAGCGGTAAAAAGTACAAACAGTGCCATGGGCAAATAGGTTAATCACTATTTATTGAGTAAAGAGTCGCTTAAGCGGCTCTTTTTTTAACTAAATATTCTTTAACCTACTGTGAGGTTAGAGCTAAATTGGAGTTAATATGAAACGTGTGCATATTGTTGCTGCTATTATTTTTAATGCCGATAAATCAGAAGTTTATATTACAAAGCGACCAGAACATTTACATAAAGGTGGGTACTGGGAATTCCCAGGAGGCAAGCTGGAAGTTGGTGAAACGGTAGAGCAAGCGATTACTCGTGAGCTCAATGAGGAGATCGGTATTGATGTTACCGAACAATCACCTTACCAATATTTAGAGTTTGACTATGCAGATAAAGCCCTAAAGTTTGATTTTATATGTGTGACTCAATTTAACCATCAACCCTATGGCAAAGAAGGTCAGCAAGGTCAGTGGGTACCTGTTGCACACCTGACTGACTACGCTTTTCCTGAGGCGAATCGACCGATATTGGAGCGAGTGGTAAAAGAGTTTGCCTAAGTATTTTGAACAAAATTTATCGTCCAACGGTCAACACGCCCTAGCCACCGCGATTAATTGTTGATAGTTTAAAGAAACACCTTGAATGTATAAAACGATATCAGTTTAGGTTGATAGCGTAACAATGGAGAAAAACGCAATGGTGAGAATTGCGATTGCAGGAGCTGCGGGCAGAATGGGCCGCAACCTAGTTAAAGCCACTTATCAAAACCCAAATGCTCAAGTGGGGGCGGGTTCTGAACGTCCAGAATCGTCGCTGGTCGGTGTCGATATCGGTGAATTATGTGGTGAAGGTCGATTTGATATCGCTTTAGTCGATAATCTACAAAATGCGATTGATCACTTTGATGTGATTATCGATTTTACTGCTCCTGTAAGCACATTAGCGAATATTGAACTGTGTAAAAAACACGGTAAAAAATTGGTGATTGGTACGACTGGTTTTTCTGAAGCAGAAAAAGCGATCATCGAGTCAGCAGCGCAACAGATCTCAATTGTTATGGCTCCCAACTACAGTGTTGGCGTGAACCTCGTCTTTAAGTTGCTTGAAAAGGCCGCGAGAGTGATGGGTGATTACTGTGACATTGAGATTGTCGAAGCTCACCATCGCCATAAAGTGGATGCCCCTTCAGGAACCGCAATCGGTATGGGAGAAGCAATTGCTGGAGCTATGGGTAATAAATTAAGTGATGTCGCAGTGTATGCTCGTGAAGGCATTACTGGTGAGCGAAGTAAAGATGAAATTGGCTTTGCCACGATTCGCGCTGGTGACATTGTTGGTGAACATACGGCAATGTTTGCCGATATTGGTGAGCGTGTTGAGATTACTCACAAAGCGACAGATCGCATGACATTTGCCAATGGTGCCGTTAAAGCTGCTGTTTGGTTAAATGATAAACCAGCAGGCTTTTATAGCATGACGGATGTATTGGGTTTGAACGATCTTTAATTACATAATTATGCGCCAGTAAATACTGGCGCATCTGTTTTTCTCACTAATCTCCCTCTTTAGTTATCTTCCTGCATATCTTCGTTAATTTACACTTTAATGTGTAATTTCTCTTTGTTTGGTTTGTTTTTTGTCTTAACCTTCCAAAAGCTTACTGCTTTTTGCTTTAAGTAACGTTTGCGTCTGTTTGTTTTGAGTGGTTTGCTTTGAAATTACATTGTCGATTGATATAGTGGTGTTTATTGAAACCTTTTTTGCGTTTTGATGAGTTAAATGTGCTTTTTTAATGGTTTGATGGCTCTTTTAGTGTGTAAGGCTTTAAATGTAAGTTTTATTTGTTATCAAATGTTGACAGGAATCACAGCGATCTTTAGAATACCGCCAATTTGTCTAAATCACCCTATAGCGCTACCTTATGGCGAAAAGGAAGACAGATTTGCAGTTTAATTTATTTTTTTTGCATTTTTATTCCTGGAGGTTGTCTTGAGTAAATCAGCACTGTTAGTCCTAGAAGATGGGACGGTGTTCCACGGTGTATCCATTGGAGCTGATGGAACGTCTGTCGGTGAAGTCGTTTTTAATACCTCGATGACGGGGTACCAAGAAATCCTCACTGATCCTTCTTATTCTCAACAAATCGTTACTCTCACTTACCCTCACATAGGCAATACCGGAACCAATTCCGAAGACGAAGAATCTTCTTCCATTCATGCACAAGGCCTTGTGATTCGCGATCTCCCTCTTATCGCTTCTAACTTCCGTAATGAAAAATCCCTTTCCGATTACCTGAAATCACAAAATATCGTCGGCATTGCTGATATCGATACTCGTAAGCTAACTCGTATTTTGCGTGAGAAAGGTGCACAGAATGGCTGCATTATGGCTGGTGATCGCTTAGATCAAGCATTGGCGCTAACGAAAGCGAAAGAATTCCCTGGCTTAAAAGGAATGGATCTTGCGAAAGAGGTTACAACAAAAGAAGCGTATCAATGGAAACAAGGTTCGTGGACGCTTGAAGGTGGGCTTCCAGAAGCGAAAGATGACAGCGAGTTGCCATATCACGTTGTTGCCTACGATTTCGGAGCAAAGCGCAACATCTTACGCATGTTGGTTGACCGAGGCTGCCGCTTAACTGTTGTACCAGCTCAAACTTCAGCTGAAGAAGTTCTTGCGCTAAAACCAGATGGTGTCTTTTTATCAAACGGCCCTGGTGACCCAGAACCATGTACTTATGCGATTGAAGCGACCAAAGTATTCTTAGACAAAGAATTACCGGTCTTTGGTATCTGTCTAGGACACCAAATTTTGGCATTAGCTTCCGGTGCAAAAACAGTAAAAATGAAGTTTGGCCACCATGGTGCGAACCACCCGGTCAAAGATTTAGATCGCAATGTAGTGATGATTACATCACAAAACCACGGCTTTGCTGCGGACGAAGCGACGTTGCCTGAAAACCTTCGAGCGACACATAAGTCACTCTTTGATGGCTCATTACAAGGCATTCATCGCACGGATAAACCAGCATTTAGCTTTCAAGGTCACCCTGAAGCAAGCCCAGGTCCACATGATGCAGCCCCGCTTTTCGATCACTTTATCGAACTAATTAAAAAACACAGCGCTTAATTTCGGAGTAGTAGACAATGCCAAAACGTACTGACATTAAAAGTATTCTAATTCTAGGTGCTGGCCCGATTGTTATCGGTCAGGCATGTGAATTTGACTACTCAGGCGCTCAAGCCTGTAAAGCGCTGCGCGAAGAGGGTTATCGAGTTATTTTGGTTAACTCAAACCCTGCCACTATTATGACTGACCCAGAGATGGCCGATGCAACTTACATCGAGCCAATTCATTGGGAAGTGGTACGCAAGATCATTGAAAAAGAACGTCCAGATGCTGTATTGCCAACTATGGGCGGTCAAACGGCGCTTAACTGTGCACTTGATTTAGAAAAGCACGGTGTGCTTGCTGAGTTCGGTGTTGAAATGATTGGCGCAACGGCTGATGCGATTGATAAAGCGGAAGACCGTTCACGTTTTGATAAGGCAATGAAATCTATCGGTTTAGCCTGTCCTCGTGCCGATACAGCAAAAACGATGGAAGAAGCTTACCGCGTTCAAGAAATGGTTGGCTTCCCTTGTATCATTCGTCCATCTTTTACTATGGGTGGTACCGGTGGTGGTATTGCGTATAACAAAGAAGAGTTCGAAGAAATTTGTCGTCGTGGTCTCGATCTTTCTCCAACCAATGAACTCCTTATTGATGAGTCTTTGATTGGTTGGAAAGAATATGAAATGGAAGTCGTTCGCGATAAAGCGGACAACTGTATCATTGTTTGTGCGATTGAAAACTTTGACCCAATGGGCATCCATACGGGTGATTCAATCACAGTGGCACCGGCGCAAACGCTAACCGACAAAGAATATCAATTGATGCGTAATGCATCGCTAGCAGTATTGCGTGAAATCGGCGTTGAAACGGGCGGTTCAAACGTACAGTTTGGTATCAATCCGAAAGATGGCCGTATGGTCATCATCGAAATGAACCCTCGTGTATCTCGCTCTTCTGCTCTAGCATCTAAAGCAACAGGTTTTCCTATTGCTAAAGTCGCAGCGAAACTTGCGGTTGGTTTTACCTTAGATGAGCTAATGAACGACATCACAGGTGGCGCGACTCCGGCTTCGTTTGAACCAACGATTGACTACGTTGTTACCAAGATCCCTCGTTTTAACTTCGAGAAATTCGCTGGTGCTAATGATCGCTTGACGACACAGATGAAGTCGGTGGGTGAGGTTATGGCTATTGGTCGTAACCAACAAGAGTCATTACAAAAAGCATTGCGTGGTTTAGAAATCGGTGTAAACGGTTTAGATGAAATGGTTGATCTAGACGCACCAGATGCGCTGACTACTATTCGTCATGAGCTAAAAGAAGCGGGCGCAGAACGTATTTGGTACATTGCTGATGCATTTCGCGCCGGTTTGTCAGTCGATGGTGTATTTAACCTAACCAATATCGACCGTTGGTTCCTTGTGCAAATCGAAGAATTAGTCAAGATGGAACAAGAGGTTAAAGCAGGTGGTTTTGCGGGCTTGAACGCTGATGTTCTGCGCAAAATGAAACGCAAAGGCTTCTCTGACGCGCGTCTTTCAACCTTACTTGGTGTTTCGGAAAGCGAAATTCGTCGTATGCGTGACCAACATGATATTCATCCAGTTTACAAACGTGTGGATACTTGTGCGGCAGAATTCTCATCTGACACGGCTTATATGTATTCTTCTTATGATGAAGAGTGTGAAGCGCAGCCAACAGATAAAGACAAAATCATGGTACTTGGTGGTGGTCCTAACCGTATCGGCCAAGGTATTGAATTTGACTACTGCTGTGTGCATGCTTCTCTTGCACTGCGTGAAGACGGTTATGAAACCATTATGGTTAACTGCAACCCTGAAACGGTTTCAACGGATTACGACACATCGGATCGTCTCTACTTTGAACCAGTAACATTAGAAGATGTACTTTCTATCGTACGCGTAGAAAAACCAAAAGGCGTGATTGTGCAATACGGTGGTCAAACACCATTGAAATTGGCTCGCGCACTTGAAGCTGCTGGTGTGCCTATCATTGGTACAAGCCCTGACGCTATTGACCGCGCAGAAGACCGTGAGCGTTTTCAACAAGCTGTTGACCGTTTAGGTTTGCTTCAGCCAGAAAACGCAACCGTAACGACTATGGAGCAAGCGATTGAAAAATCGAAAGATATCGGTTTTCCTCTCGTGGTTCGCCCCTCTTATGTTCTCGGTGGTCGTGCGATGGAAATCGTCTATGACGAACAAGATTTACGTCGCTACTTCAACGAAGCGGTTAGTGTTTCGAATGAATCACCAGTACTGCTTGACCGTTTCCTAGATGATGCAGTGGAAGTCGATATCGATGCTATCTGTGATGGTGAGCGCGTTGTGATTGGCGGTATCATGGAGCACATCGAACAAGCGGGTGTTCACTCTGGTGACTCAGCATGTTCTCTTCCGGCTTACACGTTAAGCCAAGAAATCCAAGATGTGATGCGCGAGCAAGTTGAAAAACTGGCGTTTGAATTGGGTGTTCGTGGCCTAATGAATACACAGTTTGCGGTTAAAGATAACGAAGTTTACTTAATTGAAGTTAACCCTCGTGCTGCTCGTACTGTACCGTTTGTTTCAAAAGCAACGGGCGCCCCACTGGCAAAAATTGCAGCGCGTGTAATGGCTGGCCAATCTCTAGAGTCGCAAGGCTTCACCAAAGAGATTATCCCACCTTACTACTCGGTAAAAGAAGTGGTACTACCGTTTAATAAATTCCCAGGTGTTGACCCACTGTTAGGCCCAGAAATGCGCTCAACAGGTGAAGTGATGGGTGTTGGTGCAACGTTTGCTGAAGCATATGCTAAGGCAGAGCTTGGTTGTGGGAATGTTTACCCTGAAGGTGGTCGCGCATTGCTATCGGTTCGTGAAGGTGACAAACAACGAGTAGTTGATTTGGCTTCTAAGCTGGTTAAATTGGGTTACCAACTCGATGCAACTCATGGTACTGCGGTTATTTTGGGCGAAGCTGGTATTAACCCACGCTTAGTCAACAAGGTTCATGAAGGTCGCCCTCATATTCTTGACCGAATTAAGAATAATGAATACACCTATATCATCAATACCGCCGCGGGTCGCCAAGCGATTGAAGACTCTAAAGTTCTACGTCGTGGCGCATTGGCTGAGAAAGTGAACTACACCACAACTCTGAACGCTGCTTTTGCAACCTGTATGTCTCATACGGCAGATGCAAAATCATCAGTGACATCAGTTCAAGAGTTGCACGCACAAGTTAAAGCTAACTTAGCTTAAGCTAGCTAAAAAAATAATAAATCAGTAGTTCTCAGAGCTACATGACAACCTCATTGCCCGCTAAATTAAGCGGGCTTTTTTTGTTTAAGAGAACTCCCCCCAAACAACTTCAAGTAGGAAGGACATATCACTTTAGTTAGGTTGTTTAGTACATTGTGAGTATTAATTTAATTGATGAATATTTGGAATGAATTGAAGGCGTGAGTTTCTCTTTTAGCAACGATTGTTCAGTGTTAGCGTGAGCAAAATAATGCAGCGATTAAGGATTAAATGGATATTTCAATTGAGGTTTTGGGACTGCTTTTTTTGGTTGCCAGCGCTGCTGGTTTCATTGATGCAATGGCGGGAGGTGGTGGGTTATTAACGCTACCTGCTTTATTGGCGGCGGGTGTGCCTCCAGCTCAAGCTCTTGCAACCAATAAACTGCAAAGCTCCTTTGGTAGTTTTTCAGCGACTTGGTATTTCGTGCGTAATGGCATGGTAAGCCTGAAAGAGATGAAACTTGCAATAGCTTGCACTTTTATTGGTTCAGCTTGTGGTGCAGAGTTGGTTCAGCATATTGATGCCAGTTTACTAACCAGTTTAATTCCTATTCTTCTTATTAGCATTTCGCTGTATTTTTTGTTGGCTCCACAAACGAAAGCGGTTCAGGGTAATCCCCGACTATCAGAAAGGCTTTTTGCTTTTTTTATCGGTGGTGGTGTAGGCTTTTATGATGGTTTTTTTGGCCCTGGCACCGGTTCTATTTTCACGGTTTGTTTTGTTGTGCTTGGTCACTTTTCATTAGTTGAAGCGACGGCAAGAACTAAGGTACTAAACTTCACCTCTAACATCGCGGCGTTACTATTCTTCTTGATTGCGGGATTACCTATTTGGGAAATTGGTTTGGTGATGGCTGTCGGTGGTTTTATCGGTGCGAGAATGGGAGCTAAAGTGGTTGTCACAAAAGGGCAGAAATGGATTCGTCCGTTGGTTATTGTTATGTCAATGCTGATGGCAGCTAAACTTCTTTGGCAACAGCATCCGCAATGGTTTCAATCAATTTTTTAATCCTTGGTGAGCGATAACTACTGCTACGCAAACAAATATGGATGGGGCGGACAAGCGCCTGTAATTGGTCGAAATTAAAACAATATTGTGGCTTGATATTGAGTGTTTTAATTACGGACAAGGGGACTAGTGCTGGCGTCATTCCCCCTAATGCTAATTGTGCTGAAGCCGTGTATGAGTCCATTTCCATCAAGGGCGTGATTGACAATTTGGCTAGTATATCAAGCTGATAAGTATTTGCAGGGTTTGACAAATCATTGGTGACTAATTGTGTTGGTAAGCTCGTTAGTGGCGTTTGGCTGACGATATAAAAGGGCTCATCGGCTAGGTGGAAAGCCATTAATCCATGATTAGCTGGTAAGTAACCTGCACAGAACCCAAGTGTTGCTTTTCCTGATTGCACATGTTGCACAATTCTCGGTGTGTGGTTGGTCGTGATAGTTATGAATTTATCTTGCTGCAGATAGCGGCCCATTGCCACATTTAGGTAACCAGCGACCAAGGTTTCTGAACAGTCGAGTTTGATTAAGGTATCATCAGTCAGTGCTTGCTGATCGAAGATTAAACCACATAACTCATTGAAGCTTGGACCAATACTCTCAACTAGAGCCAGTGCGTCGGTGGTCAGTTTTATCTGCCGCCCATCAGGCTCAATAAGTTTCTTCCCGAGTCTCTTTTCTAAATTAGCAATACGCTTACTCACCGCAGATTGGCTAATATAGAGCAAACTGCCGGTTCGGCTCATGGTTTTTTCTTTGCTTAACATAAGCAAGGTTTCGATACCTTCAAGCAGCATAATTAAAGAGCATTGGGAATAGGTGAGCTTACTCTACACTATTATTTCGAGCAGAGGTTACTTATTAAGTGCAAATGTGGGCAGTGACAAATGCCAACGAATTGCACCTAATCGAATGATGAGCGTTGAAAGCACTCCAGCGATAAAAGCGCTTGAATTATCATAGCCCATTGCTAGTGCGGTCGTATGAAATAGGCCGCCAATAATGCATGCTGTGGCGTATACTTCACTGCGTAATACCATCGGGATTTCGCGAGCTAATACATCGCGAATAATGCCACCACCACAACCAGTAATGACTCCCATGATGACAGCAACGATGGCTGAATCTTGATAAAGCATTGCTTTTTCTACACCGATCCCAACAAAGACCGCCAAACCAATAGCATCACAGACAGGTAATATCCACCAAGCAACTCGCTTAGGTCGACGAACTAACAACATGGTGAGTACGCAGGTGATAAAAATAACCCAAAGGTAAGTGGTGTCTTTTATCCAAAAAACGGGAGTAGCCCCGAGCGCCATATCACGGATAGTGCCGCCACCAATGGCGGTAACACTGGCTAATACAACGACACCAAAGGGATCCATTTTTAGTCGGCCAGCAAGTAATACACCTGAAATGGCAAAGATAGCCGTACCAAATAAATCAATCAAGTAGAGCAACACGGAGTCCATTTTACTAGGTTCTCTTTATAGTTAATGGAACAGAATTTGGGCTCGAATTGTACGAGATTTTAGCGTGTTAGTGCTAGCGTTTTTGCCGGATGTGTGCGAAGTGATCACATACTTCTTCAATTGCATTCAATGTGCGAGGAGTTGGCCGATTTAACCAATCTGAAGTTAAAGACCAAACAAAGTCATGCTGAACGGCGAATAATTGTTGCTGCCATTTTGACCACATATGACCGTTTTTGATCGCATGTTCAGAAGTAAATATAGCGTCGGGGTTAGCGAGTAATACTTGTTCAATGCCCACTTGAGGATAGGGCGATGGACTATCGGCAAAAATATTCTCACCACCGCAGAAACGAAAGACTTCGCTAGGCCAGCTGTCTTGCGCCAGTGTGATGATCGGTTTTTCACTGAGTTGATAAAAATAACGAACTTTAGAACCAGTATGATAGCGCTGTTTGAATATCGCTAAAGATTGTCGAAAGTTGTGCGCCGCATTTTTCCCGATTTGTGGATTATCGGCGTATTGACTGAGTTGCTCGATATTAGTGGCGATATCTTCTAAGGTTTTGGTTTCTGTTGAGTAAATGGTTAGCCCTAGCTGTTTCAGTTTTGCTATCTCTTTAGCAGGGTTGCCAGAAGGCCAAACGATCACTAAATCTGGTTGTAGTTTTAGAATGCGTTCTAGATTAATACCTTGATAATTTGCTACTTTTTCTAATTTTTTCGCTTGAGGTGGATAGTCGCTGTATTCACTGACAGCAACCAGTTTATCACCAAGGCCAGCGGCAAAAGCTAGCTCTGTCGCGTGAGGTGCTAAGCTGATAATGCGTTCTACTTGAGCTTGAACTGGGTTGATAATCCCAGCGAATAGAAGACAAAGGAAGATCAATATGCGCAATTTATAGCCCTTGATTAATCATGAGGAGTAGAGCGCTTTCTAGCACCAGCCAAGCAAAAATTCGCCACGCGAGCAGCTTTTGTAATTGAGATAAATGAATAGCAGCAGGTGCGACGCGCCCCCCAATTTTAACTCGGATAGCTTTTTTCTCACCGTAAATGGCTGGCCCACCAAGTGACAATTCTAATTTGTTGCCGACGGCGGTTAATAGCCATCCTGGACCCGGCAAAGGCCAGACTTTACTTTGCTTTATCATGGCCGTAAACGTTGTCAATGCTTTATCACCGATGACGATCAACACACTAAATAAGCGTAAAGGAATGAAATCTAGCATAGCGAGCAAGCGTATTACCGGTAAACCAAATGGGTGAAACCTTTGGCGAGAAGGCGACCATGCTCTCGCGAGTTCAGCCACTAGGCGATACATTAATGCTCCAGTTGCGCCTAAGCATGCATACCAAAATAGAACACCGATAACATTGCGGCCATAGCCTATGATGATCGTCTCTGCCCCCGCTTTTCCTAATCCTAGCGGTGATAAACTTTCTGTCGTTCTATTAACAAAAGGTGCGAGTAAGCGTCGTGCTAGTTTTTTATCTTCTTTGGCTAAAGCGTTAATCAGTTGGTTCGCAAGTTGTTCTTGGCTGCGCCAATCAAAAGCCAACAGAAGAATGGCTAAATCAAAAAGTTGAGGTTGCCAAACCAGAGGTTTGAGGGCAATCAGAATGGCCAGTGCTGGCAAGCACATCAGCAGCAAGGCTAGCGTACCGGAGATTACACTTTGCGAGTAACTGTTATTGGTATTGACTTTATCGGCGAGTATTTCAGCAAATTTGTGCCATAAAGTTACTGGGTGCGCGTTACGAGGGATGGGCAAAATGAGATGAAATACAATCGCTCCCCACATAACGAGGAGCGAACCATTGGCATAAAACGGTTTCAACATCTCTTCCATGATGATCGTCGCTTCTTACTTAAGAAGCTCAACCATTTTGATCACCATTTCAGAGGAGCTTTGCGCTGCAAGTGGCAAGAACTCATCAAATGACATTGGCGATGCTTTATCTGCTACGTCTGAAATCGCGCGAACGACGACAAAAGGAACATTGAACTGATGACAGGTTTGAGCGACCGCTGATGCTTCCATTTCGACCGCGATGACACTTGGGAAATGTTGGCGGATAAAGGCTTGGCGTTCAGCAGTACAGACAAAAGCATCACCGGTACAAATAAGACCACGCACCGCGTGTTTATCTTCCATTTGGGTCAGTGCTTTTTCAGCAATGTTCATCAGCGTTTCATCGGCTTTAAAAGCGGCTGGTTGCCCAGCCATTTGGCCCATCTCATAGCCAAAAGCGGTGACATCTGCATCGTGGTGGCGAACTTCGCTAGAAATAACCACATCACCCATTGTTAAGCTAGAATCAAAGCCACCCGCAGAGCCGGTATTAATCACAACATCTGGTTGGTAGTCTTCAAGTAAAATTGTCGTGCCAATAGCTGCCGCTACTTTACCAATTCCAGATTGAAGAAGTACGACATCCACCCCATGGATTTGACCGATAAAGTAAGTGCAACCAGCTTTACTTACTTGTTGCACATTGTTAATTGCGTCTTTTAAAATCACGACTTCTTGTTCCATCGCGCCAATGATGCCGATTTTCATGAGGATTCTCTTATTCGGTTAATAATTAAAATTGGCTGAAGTTTAACATGAAACTTTCCACTAGAGCGATAAGGTACTTTTTATTCGAGTAGTCCGGCTTTGGTTAAGTTTTCTCTGAGTAGTTCAACTCGCTTGCGGTTAACGCCCATATCAGAATAACCAATGCGTGATTCAGAACGAACGATTAATCGTCGCTTATCAATTTTTAATTCAAGATCATCAACAAAGCGCATGATGCGGCTAGTATATTCAATACGTAGATAGTTATCTTCTTTGCTTGCGGTTTTAGAACGTGGAATAGAAAGGGCAACAGCTTCAATTTGATCTAAAGAAACGCCAGCTTTGAGGATGAAGGGCGAAACCGAGAAAGCATTGCGATCATCTTGTGTGGATACACAATTGGGTTTATCACCGCAAGGTGTTGCTGTGTGGTCGGTCATGGTGGTCACTCCTTGAGTGCATGCTGTTAATGTTGAAAACAGTAATAGACTGAATAGTAAACGCATCTTTTTCCTTATGATATTTATTTTATAGATTAAGCAAAAGGATTCACTTTTGTGTGAATCCTTTATTTACTTGAAACGGTATAATTGTTGATTGTGCTTTTTGGTATTGGGTTTTTAGTAGTTAAGACTTAAAGCTCTAAGTAATCAAGTATTCCTTCAGCAGCTTTACGGCCCTCATCAATGGCTGTGACGACTAAATCAGAGCCGCGAACCGCATCACCACCAGCGAAGATTTTTTCATTGCTAGTTTGGTATTGGAAGGACTGCACAGAAGGCGCTTTAATTCTTCCCCACTGATCAAGCTCAACACCAAATGGTTCAAGCCAAGGCATAGCATGAGGTTGGAAGCCAAAAGCCATGATTACCGCATCGGCAGCGAGTACGTGTTCACTACCTGCTACCGGTTCTGGGCGACGACGTCCTGCTTCATCGGCTGTTCCTAAAGCTGTTTTTACCACTTTTACCCCGGTCACTTGACCAGTTGCATTGGTTTCAATGCCCAGTGGTTGAAGGTTGAAGATAAATTCAACGCCTTCTTCTTTCGCATTTTTTACTTCACGGCGAGAGCCTGGCATGTTCTCTTCATCTCGGCGATAAGCACAAATGACCTGATCCGCATTTTGGCGAATAGAGGTTCGAACACAGTCCATAGCCGTATCACCACCGCCTAAAACGACGACTTTCTTATTGGCCATATCAATGAAAGGTTGCTCTGATTCCAGTCCCATCACTTTATATGTATTAGACACTAAAAAGGGTAGAGCATCGTAAACGCCCTCGGCTTCTTCGTTGGCAAGGCCTGCGCGCATATTTTGATAAGTGCCAACGCCAAGAAATACCGCGTCGTAATCATCAACTAAGCTTTGCAGCTCAATATCTTTGCCTACTTCAACATTGAGTTGGAATTCAACGCCCATTTCACTAAAGATGCGACGGCGATTTTCCATTACGCCTTTTTCCAATTTAAAAGATGGAATACCGAAGGTGAGTAAGCCGCCGATCTCTGGATATCGATCGAACACAACGGGTTTGACTCCATTGCGCACTAAAACATCCGCCGCCGCCAAACCGGCTGGTCCTGCACCAATAATCGCGACTTTTTTATCTGTCCACTCGACATTTGACATGTCAGGTTTCCAACCCATTTCAAAGGCTTTATCGGTAATGTATTTTTCAATATTACCAATCGTTACTGCGCCAAAGTCATTGTTGAGTGTACAAGAACCTTCACATAAACGATCTTGAGGGCATACTCGGCCACACACTTCTGGCAAGCTGTTGGTTTGATGAGAAAGCTCTGCCGCTTCAATAATTCGCCCTTCATTGGCGAGTTTTAACCACTGTGGAATATAGTTATGTACTGGGCATTTCCACTCACAGTACGGGTTACCACAATCTAAACAGCGGTCAGCTTGGGCGGTTGCTTGCTGCTTAGTGAATGGTTCGTAGATCTCGACAAACTCAATTTTACGAATAGTGATCGGTTTTTTCGCCGGGTCAACTCGACTCACATCAATAAATTGGTATACGTTCTGGCTCATAAATCTGGCTCCTTCCAATTATTGTGCTTGAACGCGCAGCTCTGCGGCACTACGGCTTTGATGGCCTAGTAGTGTGCTGAGATCGGCAGCTTGTGGTTTAACGAGATAGAACTTTGGTATCCATTCATCAAAGTTTGCGAGAATATGTTCGGCATGAACTGAACCGGTTTCTTCCAAATGCTCGGCGATTAAACCACGTAAATGTTCTTGGTGGATGTATAAATCTTGCAATGAAACGGCCTCGACAGATTCACCGTTGACACGACCTTGGAAATCCCCGTTTTCATCCATCACGTACGCAAATCCACCAGTCATACCAGCGCCAAAGTTCACTCCTGTTGCCCCAAGAATGGCAACAATACCGCCAGTCATGTACTCACAAGTGTTATCACCAGCACCTTCGATGACGGTGATGGTACCTGAATTACGCACGCCAAAACGTTCGCCAGCTTTACCCGCTGCAAACAGTTTTCCACCAGTTGCGCCATATAAACAAGTATTGCCGACAATGGTGGCTTCATGGCAATTAAAGGTTGTGCCAAGGTGTGGTTTGATCACTAACTTACCCCCTGCCATGCCTTTACCGACATAGTCGTTTGCATCACCAGTTAGATATAATTCAACACCACCAGCATTCCATACCCCGAAAGATTGGCCTGCGGTACCGTCAAGGTGAATTTTAATCGGTGAGGCTGCCACGCCTTGGTTCCCATAGCGCTTAGCGATTTCACCCGATAAGCGTGCACCAATAGAGCGGTCCGTATTTCGCACGTTGTAATACAGGTTGAGCGATTGTTGAGATTCGACGGCGCTTAGCGCATCGTCAACGATCTGTTGGTTAAGTTGAGCTTTATCAAACGGTGTGTTTGGTTCAGTCCAATATAGCGGATGATGATGTTGAGATACCGGTGCTTCTAACAAGCCAGATAGATCAAGCTTGCTTTGTTTGGCAGTCATCCCTGTGACGACTTCCAGTAAGTCTGTACGGCCAATCAAGTCGGTGAGCTTTTCAACACCTAACTCTGCTAGGTATTCGCGCACTTCATCAGCAAGGCCGATGAAATAGTTCATCACCATTTCAGGTAGGCCTTTGAAATACTCTTTACGCAGCGTTTCATCTTGTGTTGCGACACCCGTTGCGCAGTTATTTAAATGGCAAATGCGTAAGAATTTACAGCCCATTGCGACCATAGGTGCAGTACCAAACCCAAAGCTTTCTGCACCGAGAATAGCGCCTTTAACCACATCCAGGCCGGTCTTTAATCCGCCATCTACTTGTAAACGAATTTTATGACGCAAGCCATTAGCGACTAATGCTTGTTGGGTTTCGGCCAAACCAAGTTCCCACGGGCTGCCTGCGTATTTAACTGATGTGAGTGGACTTGCTGCTGTACCGCCGTCGTAACCTGAAATGGTGATAAGGTCAGCGTAGGCTTTAGCTACACCGGTTGCAATAGTGCCAACGCCCGGTTCTGAAACGAGTTTGACCGAAATCAACGCTTTGGGGTTTACCTGTTTAAGGTCGAAAATAAGCTGCGCTAAATCTTCAATTGAATAGATATCGTGGTGTGGTGGTGGGGAAATTAAGGTTACCCCTTGCACTGAATAACGCAACTTGGCAATTTCCGCGGTAACTTTATGGCCGGGCAGTTGTCCGCCTTCCCCTGGTTTTGCACCTTGGGCAACTTTAATTTGTAATACATCAGCATTGGTTAAGTAATGCGGTGTCACACCAAAGCGCCCCGAGGCAACCTGTTTGATACGAGAGTTTCGCTCGGTACCAAAGCGGCGTGGATCTTCACCACCTTCGCCAGAGTTCGAATAGCCGCCTAAACGGTTCATGGCAGTCGCGAGCGCTTCATGTGCTTCTGGGCTTAATGCTCCAATGGACATGGCGGCAGAATCGAAGCGTTTAAATAGCTCGGTATTCGGTTCGATTTGATCTAGCGTTAAAGGTGTGGCTGATTTTTTTAGCTTGAGTAGGTCACGCAACATTGCCGCTGGGCGAGCGTTGACCTGCTGAGCAAAAGCCTTGTAATCAGATGTTTCACCTGATTTTACGGCTTGTTGTAATGTGCTAACCACATCAGGGTTGTAAGCATGATACTCACCACCGTGTACATATTTCAGTAGTCCGCCATGTTCCAGCGTTTTACGTTTGGTCCAAGCTTTGCGCGCAAAGTTATAAAGATCTTGTTGAAAATCATCAAAATTAGCGCCTTGAATGCGAGTTGTGACTCCTTTAAAACACAAATTGACGACGTCACTATGCAGACCTACCGCTTCAAATAATTGTGAACAACGGTAAGAGGCGATGGTCGAAATGCCCATTTTGGACATGATCTTCAATAAGCCTTTATCAATACCGTAGCGATAGTTTTGCATCACTTCGCGATAGCTTTTTTCTAAGGTACCGTCATCGATCATCTTGCTTAATGTTTCGTAAGCAAGGTAGGGGTAAACGGCTGTGGCACCAAAGCCAAGTAGGACTGCAAACTGATGAGGATCACGCGCGGTGGCGGTTTCAACGATAATATTGGCATCACAGCGTAGGTTCGCTTCTACTAAGCGAGTTTGTACAGCGCCTACTGCCATGGCTGCTGGAATAGGTAGCGTCTCTTTGGTTAATGCTCTATCTGACAATACGATCAGTACCGATCCTTGGCGAATTTCTTGTTCTGCTTGTGTACATATATCGAGCAGTGCTTGCTGGAGATCTTTTTGTTTGGGATCGTAATTGATATCCAACCGGCTATGTCGATAGTGTTTATCACTTAGATTAAGCAGTTGTTGCATATCTGAATAAAGTAAAACTGGAGAGTCAAACGTCACACGATACGCATGGCCATCAGTTTCGCAAAAGACGTTCATCTCTTGACCGACGCTAGTGGCAAGAGACATCACATGTTTTTCACGCAGTGGATCGATAGGTGGGTTGGTGATTTGCGCAAATTTTTGGCGGAAATAGTCGGTTACCAAGCGTTCTTTTGATGAAAGTACTGCCATCGGCGTATCGTCACCCATCGAACCTACGGCTTCTTGTCCCACATCACCCAGCACGCGCAGCACTTGATCGATCTCTTCGTTGCTCATCGCAAACTGTTTTTGATAGGTTTTTAGCTCGTCATTACCGAAGCTGCGTTCGCCCACCAAATCGTCACTGAGTTCAGAAAATGGAGTTAATCGATGGACGTTATTTTTCATCCATTCGCCATAAGGGTGGCGGTTTTTTAGATCATTATCGATTTCACTGGATTGCCAAAGTTTGCCTTGGCGAGTATCGATTACCAACAGTTCACCAGGTCCAACACGCCCTTTTTCTGCCACTTCATCGGGGGCGTAATCCCAAATGCCAACTTCAGAGGCGAGGGTAATGAGCTTATCTTTGGTTATGACATAACGGGCAGGGCGCAGGCCGTTGCGATCCAAGTTACAGGCGGCGTAACGTCCATCAGACAAGACGATGCCAGCCGGACCATCCCATGGTTCCATGTGTTTTGAGTTAAAGTCATAGAAAGCACGAAGATCTGGGTCCATATCGGGGTGGTTTTGCCATGCTGGCGGCACCAACATGCGCATTGCTCGGAAGATATCCATGCCGCCAGCTAAAAAGAGGTCAAGCATATTGTCGAGACTGGAAGAGTCCGAACCTGTCTCATTAACGAACGGAGCCGCTGTTTGTAGATCGGGCAACAGCGGTGAAGCAAATTTATAAGCACGGGCTCTTGCCCATTGGCGATTACCTTCAATAGTGTTGATTTCACCATTGTGGGCTAAGTAGCGGAACGGTTGAGCAAGCGGCCAACGGGGTTGGGTATTGGTTGAGAAACGCTGGTGGAACAAACAAATGGCAGATTCCATGCGTAAGTCGGCAAGATCGAGATAAAAGCGTGGTAGATCCGCAGGCATACACAAGCCTTTATAAACAATAACTTGTGTTGATAGTGAGCAGATATAGAAATCGCTATCATCGGTGATCTGCTTTTCAATACGGCGGCGAGCAATGTATAAGCGTCGTTCAACATCTCTTTCACGCCAGCCGGCAGGCGCTGAAATAAAGACCTGCTGAATATCAGGGACGGAGTCTGCCGCGATAGGCCCAAGAACACTTTTATTGGTTGGCACAGTGCGCCAGCCCGTAACAGTGAGCGTTTCTTGTGCTAATTGTTGGTTGATAATATCGCGCGCGGCTTGCGCTTTAGTTGGGTCTTGGCTGAGGAAAATCATGCCGATAGCGTATTGCTTACTGAGCTTCCACCCGTTTTCTTCGGCAATAAGTTTGAGGTATGAATCTGGCTTTTGAAGTAATAAGCCACAGCCATCACCGGTTTTACCATCGGCTGCGATGCCGCCTCGGTGAGTCATGCGATCTAATGCTGCAATCGCCGTTCTTACTAATTTATGACTAGTTTGACCTTCCATATGCGCGATCAAACCAAATCCACAGTTGTCTTTCTCCAAACTTGGATCATATAGAGCCATTGCAATTCTCCCTTTGCTTCTCTGTCATCCAGACAGTAAATGACTAACTATTCTATTTTTATTATTTTTAGTGCGTATTCATGTGCCATTTTTGATTTTAATTTTAACAAAAATGGTCAATTTAATTTTCACTGACCTCACAAGCTATAGCTTATTATGGATAAGGTCAAGTTCTTGGTGAAAAATCACGCTGGAATGCGATTTACCATGTAATTGTCTGAATTAAACTAATGGATTCAATGTGATAGTGTTTTTGTTGTTACTATTTATTAACAATTGAAATTGCATCTAATAAGAAAAACAACAAAAAAGGCCAGCAGGGAGTGCTGGCCAAAAAGTAAAAATTGGAAGGAATCGTTTGATTCAGACACTCTCCTACGTCGATAAACGCAGGAGAGTATTGAGCCGTTAGGCTGAAAGCATCAGCGAACTTGCTTTTGCTTCTAGGTTAGTACCACCCATCAGGTAGGCATCAATTTCACGAGCACACTCGCGACCTTCATTGATGCAGCGGACAACCAAAGATTGGCCAGTACGCATATCACCCGCTGCGAACACGCCTTTTTGGTTGGTTGCAAAACCTTGTGTAGCAACATTACCGCGCTCATCAAGTTTAATATCGAGCTGAGCAAGTACTCCATGCGGTTCCGGATGCAAAAAGCCCATCGCCAAGAAAGCCATATCACAAGCAATAACGCGTTCAGTGCCTGCAACTTCTTTAAACGTTGGACGTTCACTAGGAGCTGCATCTTGCCAAACGATGTCGGCAAGGCGTAGACCCGTGACTTGACCTTGTTCATTACCAATGAATTCTTTGGTTAAGATGTTCCAGTGACGTTCACAACCTTCTTCATGAGAAGTTGAGGTACGCAAGATCATTGGATACTGAGGCCAAGGCATATTTGCTGGGCGTTTATCTGCAGGCATTGGCATGATTTCAACTTGGGTAATGCTCGCTGCGCCATGACGATTTGATGTACCGACACAGTCAGAACCGGTATCACCACCACCAATCACCACCACGTGTTTGCCTTTCGCATGGATCTCTTCAGTTTTAAGATCCATGTCATTGGCGCGGCGGTTGTTTTGGCCGAGGAATTCCATGGCGAAGTGTACGCCTTTGAGTTCACGACCTGGGATTGGTAGGTTGCGTGGCACAGTTGAACCACCAGTGAGCAATACGACATCAAACTCTTGGCGTAGCTGTTGTGCATTAACATCGACACCAATGTGCTGGTTGACTTTAAACTCAACCCCAGCTTCTGCCATCAGGTTAATTTTGCGATCAATTATATCCATACCGAGTTTGAAATCAGGAATACCAAAGCGCAGTAACCCTCCCACTTTTTCATCGCGTTCAAACACGGTTACGGAGTGACCTGCGCTGTTGAGCTGTTCTGCGGCGGCTAGACCAGCAGGACCCGAGCCGATAATGGCAACAGTTTTCCCGGTGCGTGAGCGAGGCGTTTTAGGCTTCGCATAGCCTTCACGGTAAGCGGTCTCAACAATGGTTTTTTCGATATTACAGATGGTGATTGGATCTTGGTTAATCCCAAGTACACAAGCACTTTCACAAGGTGCAGGGCAAACACGTCCTGTAAATTCAGGGAAGTTATTGGTTGAGCTTAAGATTTTCCAAGCTTCTTCCCAACTGTCGCGATACACCGCGTCATTGAATTCAGGAATAATGTTACCGATCGGGCAGCCGTTATGACAAAATGGCACGCCACAGTCCATACAGCGAGAAGCTTGAGTGTTAATCTTGCTGCCAAATTCTTCATTGAGAACAAATTCTTTGTTGTCTTGAATACGAACTGAAGGGTCGAGCTTCTGCGGAAGCTCGCGACCATGTTCTAAAAATCCAGTAGGCTTACCCATTATACGGCCTCCACTTCTTCCGTTTGTACTTGCTCAGCTTCAGCCTTACGCTTTTGAAGTACAGCTTTGTAATCACGCGGCATTACTTTGACCATATCAGTCAAACTTGCTTCAAAATTGTTGAGGAATGACTGAGCGACTTCACTTCCTGTGAATTGAACATGCTTGGACAGCATTTCACGCAGCAGATCTTTATCTTCTTGCTCTAGTGGATCCAGATCAACCAGTTCAGGGTTGAGTTTGGACTCGAAGTCACCGGCTTTGTTCCAAACGTATGCAACACCGCCACTCATACCAGCCGCAAAGTTGCGACCTGTTGAACCTAATACAACCGCAACGCCGCCAGTCATGTATTCACAACCGTGATCACCAACCCCTTCGACAACCACTTTCGCTCCAGAGTTACGGACACAGAAACGTTCACCAGCTAAGCCGCGAATGTAAGATTCACCAGAAGTCGCGCCGTAGAAACAAACGTTACCGACAACAATGTTATCTTCAGCAATAATTGTTGAACGTGCGTCAGGGTAGAGCACCAATGTACCGCCAGATAAACCTTTACCCCAGTAATCGTTCGCATCACCTTCTACTTCAAATTTGACGCCTTTAGCTAAGAAAGCACCAAAAGATTGACCCGCAGAGCCGTTAAACTTGACGTTCATCGGTTGTGGTAAGCCTTGGTCTTTGTACACTTTCGAAATTTCATTCGAGAGCATGGTTCCAGTGCTGCGATCTGTATTGACGATAGGGAACGTTGCATTAACCGCTTCACCTTTCTCTAACGCTGGAATCGCTGCTTGAATCAACTGACGGTCCAGTACATTTTCAAGTTGGTGATTTTGCTTGGTTTGGCAATAGATACCATCTTCTGCGCGTGGCTGTTCAATATAAAGCACCGGTGACAAGTCAAGGTTCTTATATTTCCAGTGGTTGATGTCTTCGCGAACTTTCAATTTATGTGACTGACCAACCATTTCATCAATGGTGCGGAAGCCAAGTTCAGCCATCACTTCACGCAGACCCTCAGCCATGTAATGGAAGAAGGTAACAACATCTTCTACGCGACCATCGAAACGTTCACGTAGTGTTTTGTTTTGAGTTGCAATGCCGACAGGACAGGTGTTTTTATGACACTTACGCATCATGATACAGCCTTCAACAACAAGTGCAGCTGTTGCGATCCCCCACTCTTCTGCACCAAGCAAGGTTGCTACAGCTAAGTCACGAGGTGTCTTCATCTGGCCATCGCTTTGTACAACAATACGGTTGCGTAGACCATTTTTAAGCAACGTCTGGTGAGTTTCAGCCAGACCAAGTTCCCATGGCAAACCAGTATGGCGGATTGATGACATTGGCGATGCGCCTGTACCACCATCAAAACCGGCGATAAGTACCACATCTGCTTTTGCTTTTGCTACGCCTGAAGCAATAGTACCGACACCTGCTTCCGACACGAGTTTCACATTGACACGGCCCGTACGGTTAGCGTTTTTCAAGTCGTAGATAAGCTGAGCCAAATCTTCGATTGAGTAAATATCATGGTGTGGTGGTGGTGAAATCAGGCCGACTCCAGGAGTAGAGTGACGAGTTGCACCGATCCAATCGTCGACTTTATCGCCTGGAAGTTGTCCACCTTCACCCGGTTTAGCACCTTGAGCCATTTTGATTTGTAGCTCATCAGCATTAGTGAGGTAGTAAGACGTCACACCAAAGCGACCAGAAGCAACCTGTTTAATCGCTGAGCGTTCCCAGTCACCGTTTTCTTTACGCTCGAAACGAGTTGGGTCTTCACCACCTTCACCAGAGTTCGATTTCGCACCGATACGGTTCATCGCAACCGCTAAGGTTGAGTGAGCTTCGTAAGAGATTGAACCAAAAGACATCGCACCGGTTGCAAAACGCTTTAAGATATTTTCCACAGGCTCGACTTCAGCAAGCGGAATAGAGCCAGCTGGATTTTTTACAAAGTCAAGTTGGCTACGCAGCGTTGCAGCGTTGTCACCTTGAGAATCAACAGCTTGGGCATATTGCTTGAACTGCTCGTAATCTTTATTGCGAGTCGACTGTTGCAGTAGCGAGATAGTTTCTGGGTTAAATAGGTGTTTTTCACCTCGTTGTTTCCACTGATAAACACCACCCACATCCAATACTTGTACTGGCACTTCACGAGTTGGGTAACCAACACGGTGACGAACCAATACTTCTTTTGCGATGTCATCAATGGTTAAACCTTGAATACGAGAAACCGTGCCAGTGAAGTATTTATCGACCACCGATTTGCTGATCCCCAGAGCTTCAAAGATCTGTGCACCGTGGTAAGACTGCAGCGTTGAGATACCCATTTTAGAGAAGATTTTCAGCAGACCGCCATTAATCCCTTTACGGTAATTAGCAAACAACTCTTTAGCCGATGTATTTGGATCCAGTTTTTTGGTGCGTTGCAGTTCAATAATGGTTTCAATAACCAAGTAAGGGTTAACCGCGTTTGCACCATAGCCAATTAAGGTCGCGAAGTGGTGCGTTTCACGCGCATCACCCGTTTCAACCACAATGGCACATTTCGCACGCAAACCTTTACGGATTAAGTGGTGATGAACCGCGCCTACTGCCAACATAGCAGGGATAGCTGCATGGTTGGAGTTTACCGCTCGGTCAGTCAGTAAGATGATTGAATAACCGTCAATGACAGCATCTTCAGCATATTGGCAAATACGTTTAAGAGCACGTTCTAGCTTGCCCTGATCCTCATTTGCTTGGAATACGATATCTAATGTCTTCGCTTGAAGGTGCTCGTTATCAATCGCACGTAATTTTTCAAGTTCAGAGTTAGAAAGAACAGGAGATTCCAATTCTACTTTTTGGCAGTGAAGGGCCGTTTCAGTCAGTAGGTTTTGATCTTTACCTAGATAGGTGTTTAAAGACATCACCATACGCTCACGGATCGGGTCGATCGGTGGGTTGGTTACCTGAGCAAATAACTGCTTGAAGTAGTTAGAAAGGTGCTGAGATTGATGCGATAACACCGCCAATGGCCAGTCAGCACCCATAGCAGAAAGTGGCTCGTAACCCGTTTTTGCCAATGGAAGAATGATTTCATTCACTTCTTCAGAGCTGACACCGAATGACTGTTGACGAGACATCAAGCGTTCTGGCGTTGGTTGGCTATACTGGTTGCTTGCCTCTGGTAACTTATTCAAGCTTAATAGGTTGTCTTCAACCCATTTTGCATAAGGCTGGGCGCTGGCAATGGTATCTTTTACTTCTTCATCTGAGATGATACGGCCTTGTTCAAGGTCGGCAACAAAGATACGGCCAGGCTGCAAACGACCACGATATTCAACGTTTTCTGGAGCAATTTCAACTACACCAGACTCAGATGCCATGACCAAGAAGTCATCTTTAGTGACGGTATAGCGAGAAGGGCGTAGACCATTTCGGTCTAGTGTGGCACCTACTTGAACCCCGTCAGTGAAACAAACAGAGGCTGGGCCATCCCATGGTTCCATAAGGTTTGCGTGGTATTGATAGAATGCACGACGCGTTGGATCCATGTGTTTATTTTCTTGCCACGCTTCTGGGATCATCATCATTAACGCGTGTGGCAAGCTGCGGCCTGAAAGCACTAAAAGTTCCAGTGCCATATCGAAGTTTGATGAGTCTGAGCTGCTTTCCTGACAAATAGGAAGTAGCATATCAATTTCGGCTTGACTAAAGAGATCCGATTCAAGGATCGCTTCACGCGCTTTCATCCAGTTCAAGTTTCCGCGAACGGTATTGATCTCACCATTGTGAGCGATATAACGGAAAGGTTGCGCCAAGCGCCATTTCGGGAATGTATTGGTAGAGAAGCGAGAGTGTACTAGTGCAAGCGCTGTCACCATGGTTGGATTTTGTAGGTCAAGGAAGTACTGTGGTACTTGCTCTGTCGTTAGCTGACCTTTATAAACCAAGGTTTTATATGACATTGAGTTGATGTAAAAATCATCCCCAATGTTTGAAATACTTTCTAAGCAAACACGAACGGTGTAGTTTCGTAATACATAAAGTTTACGTTCCAGCTCTTCTGGCGTGGTGCTTGGGCCGCCAGAGATAAACACATGTTCAAATTGTGGTTCAGTGCTAAGCGGATCGGCACCGATCATTGAGTTGTCGGTAGGAAGAACACGGTAGCCAATCACTTCTAATTCTAGACGCTTAGCGTTGCGTTCTAAAATATCACGACATTGTACGCGTTTGTGCTCATCTTTAGGAAATAGCACTACACCGACACCGTATTTTTCAAAAGAAGGTAGCTTAATACCTAGTTTAACGGCTTCTTCCAGTAAAAATTCATGAGGTTTTTGTAGCAAAATACCGGCACCGTCACCTGAGCATGGGTCACAGCCTTGTCCGCCACGGTGTTCCATGCGAGCAAGCATGTCCAGTGCTTGAGTCACAACCGCGTGAGACTTACGGTTTTTTAAGTGAGCAACAAAACCGATACCACAAGCGTCATGCTCCAATTCAGGAGTATATAGACCTCGTGAATTCTGCTCTCTATCTACCATAGATACATCCTTCCAGTTCAATTTAGACACACGTTGGCTAAGGCATACTTAGCGATGCGGCTTGTCCTTTAATTGTTATTAATTTAAACCCACCGATGATTGGCGAGTTTGAGTCCTTTCCGTTTCTCACAGGAAAAATATTGCGAGAAAAACATTCCTTAGTGATATTCAATTTATTAATACCACTTTGTAGTGGTTTATATAGGTGAGTGCTGAATATCACCGATTTTTCCGCATCTATTTGTGTAATAAAAATCACAAAAAATAGGGCGGTTGTGTAAGTATCCTACAATTTGTTTTTGGGAATTCCAACGAAAACTCGCTTTAGTCGCCCATTTTTTTCGTTAAAAATGCATATTTCGTTTAACAATGTCGCAACATTACGCAAATAACACAGTTTTTCTGCATGTTTATTGATTTTTATTATGTGGCATTGTGTTTGAAAGGGGTAATCTTTGTGGATTTAATTTGCAGGGATGTAATTTAGTTACATTAATCGAATTGATATTCATTACTATCTATGAGTGGTTTTTCATCAATGCAATTGCACCAACTGGTTAATACTATTGGCCAAGATCTTCAGCGACGTTACGGCGAAAAAGTTCATAAGCTCACCTTACATGGTGGCTTTAGTTGTCCAAATAGGGACGGCACGATTGGTCGAGGAGGGTGCACGTTCTGTAACGTCTCTTCTTTTGTCGATGAACAAACTCAAATCCAGAGTATTGAACAACAACTGACCGATCGGGCCGATGAAGTTAAGCGCGCCAAAAAATATTTGGCGTATTTTCAGGCTTACACCAGTACTTACGCTGAAGTTCAGGTGCTGAAAAATATGTATCAACAAGCACTCAAAGCGGCAGATATTATTGGCTTGTGCGTAGGTACTCGCCCTGACTGTGTACCAGATGCCGTGTTGGATCTGCTTTCTGGTTACGTGCAACAAGGCTATGAGATTTGGCTTGAACTGGGGTTACAAACGGCTAATAACGACACGTTGAAACGTATCAATCGTGGTCATGATTTTGAATGTTATGCCGAGATCACCCAGCGAGCACGTGTGCTTGGTATTAAAGTCTGCACGCATTTAATTGTTGGGTTACCTAAGGAGACCCGAGATGACAATGTAGAAACCTTACAGCAAGTTCTAGCGGTTGGAACCGATGGCATTAAGTTGCATGGGTTACATATTGTAGAAGGTAGCACTATGGCCAAAGCTTGGCGTGCTGGAAAGTTAGAAGCCCCAGCTTTAGAGGAATACGTTTCGATCGCGAGTGAACTGATTCGTATGACCCCGCCTGAAGTGGTGTATCACAGAGTCTCTTCTGCCGCCCGTCGGCCGACATTGCTAGCTCCGCTTTGGTGTGAAAATCGCTGGTTGGCGATGACCGAAATTGGCCGAGCATTGGATAAAGATGGCGCTCAAGGCTCATTATTAAATAGACCGTTTGTCTATTCCCTACCAAATAGTTAAATATTCGATATTTTAACAAATCCCTGTGATTACTTGGCTGACGAATTAGCGATAAACACGTTAGACTAGCCATACTGTTATCGCATGGAGCATTTAATGAAACCCATGAAAAATCTTGCCCAGTATTATGTCGACCTATTGGTTAAGCTGGGCATTCTTCGTTTCTCCATTCTACTTGCTCTTGCGCTGGTTGCACTGGCGGTTGTGGTGCAAGTTGGAATCACTTTAGTTCTCAACGGTTACGTGGATGATATCGATATTGTACGCTCGGTATTCTTTGGCTTGCTGATCACGCCGTGGGCGGTTTACTTTCTGTCGGTCGTTGTTGATCAACTGGAAGAGTCACGTCAGCGTCTTTCCAAATTGGTTTCAAAATTGAAAGATATGCGTTTGCGAGACCAAGAATTGAACTACAAGCTGCAACAAAATATTGTCAAACTAAACCAAGAAATTGATGAAAGAATCAAAGCTGAAGAAGCTCGTGAAGAGGCGATGGTAGATTTAGAAAATGAAGTCTATCAACGTGAAAAAACCCAGCTTGAACTTGCAGAGCGAACTGCTTTATTACGTTCGTTTATTGATGCCTCTCCTGACTTAATCTATTACCGCAATTATAACGGTGTATTTTCTGGTTGTAACCGCGCTATGGAAGAGCTAACAGGTAAGCGAGAAAATCAATTGGTCGGCCTTACGCCTTGGGATGTCTACAGCAAAGAAGTTGCACAACAGATAGTCGAAACAGACGAAAGAGTATTTGCAAACAACCAAGCTCTGACTTATGAACAGTGGCTCGAATACCCAGATGGTCGTAAGAACTATTTTGAATTGCGTAAAGTGCCTTTTTACAGCAAAGATGGCCGTCATTTAGGCTTGGTCGGTTTTGGCCGTGATATTACTGAGCGTAAACGTAACCAAGAATCTTTAGAAAAGGCGAGTCGTGACAAGACCACCTTTATTTCGACCATCAGTCATGAGTTACGCACGCCGCTCAATGGCATTGTAGGGCTAAGTCGAATGCTACTTGATAGCACGTTAACTCCTGAACAACGTAAGCACATGCAAACCATCAACGTCAGTGCCATCACGTTGGGCAATATCTTTAATGACATTATTGACATGGATAAGTTTGATCGCCGCAAACTTGAGTTGCTTCCTGCGCCGTTAAATTTTGAAGAGTTTGTTGCGGAAATTGAAAGCATTTCTGCGTTGATGGCAGAGCAGAAAGGGCTACGGTTTGATCTTGAAAGGCTTAGTGATTTACCTGCTGCGATCGAAGTTGATGCCACTCGCTTGCGCCAAGTCTTATGGAATTTAATCAGTAATGCGATGAAATTCACCAAAGAAGGTGGTGTAGTGATGACTGTAAGCGCCGATGTGGAAGATCAATTTGCCCATATTGTAATGGAAGTTGAGGATACCGGTATTGGGATTCCTGAAGCTGAACTTGATAAAATATTTGCAATGTATTACCAGGTTAAATCTGGTAAGGACAACCTACATGCAGTTGGAACGGGGATCGGTCTTGCAGTTTCTCGCCAGTTAATTAATTTAATGGATGGCGATATTTCAGTAAGTAGTGAAGAAGGGTTCGGAAGTACGTTTACAGTGTCGATTCGCGTTCCTTTATCGCAAGATGTGCATTTTCAGCCACTAATCTCTGTCCCTCAAAGAAGTTTAAATATCTTTATGGTTGAAGATATAGAACTCAATGTCACCGTGGCTCGCTCACTACTTGAAAGTTTAGGTCATACGGTCTCCGTTGCAATGACTGGTGAAGAGGCCTTACAAATGTTTGTGCCCGAAGAGTACGACTTGGTTTTTTTAGATATTCAATTGCCGGATATGACGGGTTTTGATGTTGCGGCTTATTATCGAGACAAGTATTCTAAATTGCCACCATTGGTTGCACTAACGGCTAATGTTCTGAAGAATAAAACGGAATACTTACAAAAAGGCATGGATGATGCGATAAGCAAACCGTTGTCTGTCTCTGCCGTTCAAATGATCATTGCAAAGTTTACAGACCGTGAGTTAGTGGCTGACTTGCCGCAACCTGAAGATAAAACGGTGGAAGATAGTAGTGAAGTGAGCACGCACTTACTGGATATTGATATGCTTGAATCCTATGTTGATATCGTTGGACCAAAACCCGTTTTGGAAAGTATCCAGATGTTCGAAGAGATGATGCCCAGCTATATCGAAGTGCTTGATTCGAATATGGTCGCCAAAGATCAGGCTGGAATTGTCTCTGAAGCACACAAAATTAAAGGTGCAGCAGGCTCGATAGGCCTTAAACATATTCAAAATGTAGCTCAAAAAGCGCAATCGCCAGACTTGCCCGCGTGGTGGGAAAATATAGGTGATTGGGTTGATGAAATCAAAAATGGTTATCAGCACGATATCCAAGTATTAAAACAATGGTTAGCTCAAAGGTAATATTATGAAAAAAATTGCATTGGCTTCACTCGCTATGGCCTTGTTAGCTGGATGTGGCTCTCCACAAATCGATTGGCAACAAGATAACCTAGCGGTGGTATCAAATATCACCATTGGGCTAAAAAGTACTTTATGGATGAATCAAATGCCAGCAATCAGTGATGAAGAGACGCCTGCAGCACCAGCTTTACATGGCATTTTAAGATTAGATTCATCAGCGGTATTACCTGCTAATTTAACCGTTGATGCATTGGTTATTCAGCAAGGTAGCCGCAGTTGGATTGTGGATAGTGATTCACTGGAATTACGTACTTACAGTGAGAATCAGTGGGAAGTCGTCTTTGAACGTAAAATAGAAGCAAATACGGATGAAGCTGTGGATATCGCGTTGCAGTTGAGTGATGGCGAAAAAGCGCAGTGGTTGGTTGACCGTGGCGTAATGATAGATAATGTCTATTAAGCTTATTGATAACAAAAAGCCCTTTAACGTGAGTTAAAGGGCTTTTTAATCAGCATAATGAGAGGTTATTAGCCCTCTAGGTCACCACAAAAGCGGTAGCCTTCGCCATGAATCGTGGCGATGATTTCAGGAGTTCCTGATACTGACTCAAAATGCTTACGGATACGACGGATGGTCACATCAACAGTACGATCATGAGGCTTAAGTTCACGACCGGTCATTTTCTTCAATAGGTCAGCACGAGTTTGAATTTTACCTGGGTTTTCACAGAAGTGTAGAAGTGCACGGAATTCTGAACGTGGTAACTTGTATCCTTCGCCATCAGGATTAACCAAAGAGCGGCTGTTGATATCTAAAACCCAACCATTGAATTCGTACTTCTCAACACTACGCTTTTCTTCTTGCGTGGTATTGGCATTCATTGATCGGCTTAAAAGGTTACGAGCACGAATGGTTAATTCTCGTGGGTTAAATGGCTTCGTGATGTAGTCATCCGCGCCAATTTCTAGACCAAGAATTTTATCGACTTCGTTGTCACGACCAGTCAGAAACATTAGCGCAACATTCGCTTGTTCACGAAGTTCGCGAGCTAACAGAAGGCCATTTTTACCTGGTAAGTTGATGTCCATAATTACCAAGTTTATTGAGTTATCAGACAGTGCGTGGTGCATTTCTTCACCGTTACTGGCTTCAAAAACAGCGTATCCCTCTGCTTCAAAAATACTCTTAAGAGTGTTACGAGTTACTTGCTCATCTTCAACGATAAGGATCTGCGGGGTTTGCATTGGCGGTACCTAAACTTGTGAAAAAATTGTGCTAATAGAATTAATTCTAGGCAAAAAACGTAACATACAGGTAATCTGTTGTTAAATCATAAACCAAAGTTTTGAAAAATACACTTACTTCAGTCGCCCGCCATCCATAGATATCTTTAGCATCGAGGTCTCCGTGCCCTCTATTATTCTATTAGTTTCTGACGCGGATTCTATAATGTTAACAGCATGCTAACAATGACTGAATGTTAATTCCAATCACTTTGTTGATTTACATCAATAGTTCTAATGTAACAAATATTAATAGTCTTGCTCAGTTGTAAACTTACGGAATATTTCCCAATACGAGATGCGAGCTTTGAACATCACTCGATTTGATATTTTGAGTGAACAATAAGCACGTCAAGTCTTAACCTGCTTTTGTGATAAGGTGGAACCCGCTTGATAGATTCTTGTCAAAAAATGAGAATTGCGTAAAAAATCAACGTTTACAGATGTGAAATACGTACTATGATAAAATCCATTAGTATGAAAATCCGGTATTTTGCTGACATTTAGGTAGTAAATGTTGTTTATTCTATGCAAGTGTTGCTTTGCATCGTGTTTAGATTATTTGAGCAAAGTGTTATGCATTGTGGGAGTGAATTCCGTTCCTAGCTTTAACAAACCTCCTCCACAATCGCTTAAATTCAAAATAATTAACAATAATCCAAGGAAGAATGATGATAGATATAACGCCAGATATTTGTGACAAATATGAGTCACAAGTGACTTTATTAAACTTACCTCTGCAAACGTTTGGTCTCAAAAGCGCATTTTGGGGAGAAATTGTTACTGTACGTTGTTATCACGACAACTCGAAAGTTCGTGATGTTTTGAGTCAAAATGGCAAAAGCAAAGTATTGGTTGTTGATGGTAATGGTTCTTGCCATAAGGCGTTGCTAGGTGATCAGCTAGCGATTATGGCCATAGAAAATGAGTGGGAAGGAATCATTGTATATGGCGCTGTACGTGATGTGGGTATGCTTTCGCAAATGGACCTTGGGATTAAAGCTCTAGGTGCTTGCCCGATTAAGACTGAGAAAAAAGGAGCAGGTGAAGTGAATGTAACCCTGACTATTCTCAAGCAGATGATTCAACCTGGCGATTACATTTATGCCGATTGGAATGGTGTTTTAACATCAACTCAAGCTTTGGATTGGAACTAAAAACGGAATCCGAGCCCAAACTCAACACCCTGCTGCCACTCTTGATAATCGAGAGTGGCGTGCAAGTCGATATTTTCAGAGATCTGCAGTCGGCTGGAAAGTTCAGCAGAGACTGCATCAGCTCGCTTATCATTTTCTGGTGTACTATTTGCTGAACGCAAGGTACTTTTTAACGATAGCTTCGGGGTTAATTGATAACGAATGCCACTTAGAAAGCCACCACTTTCACTGTTCCCTGAATTATTGATTCTTGTTCCAACATACACATCCAAATCTTCAAATATGCTGTAAGAATAGCCACTATCAATTGTCCAGCTGTCAAAGCTTTGGCTATCACTTTCACTTGAAACAAATAGTCGATGTGACGACTTAACTTGCTCTGAAGGCAGTAACGGCAACATGTTCGCCATACTAGGTAAAGAGATAACAAAAGACAAAGCAAGCGTGATCGTCAACTTCATTCATCTCTCCTTATGTTTATTATTTTGGGGTACTGCATCCACTGCACTGACCATAATTAAAGCACAAAATATCATCAATGACAGGTAGATTTATATGGCATTTAGTTATTTGCTTATTAGATTTGCTATCGAATTGGTTATGTAACAAGTTTCATTTGTGAGGTTTGGTTTTTGACTCACTACGCTGTGGTGTTAGTTAAAAAATAACAGATTTTAATTGACTAATGATCACTAAATAAGGTAAACGTAGAGGCAAGCAAATACACGAGTATAGAAAGTTTTCCTATGTTACAGCACAGCCTAATAGTAATGACCACCACCATTATTATTACCGACATTACACATGTTGGGGTGGGCTGCTAAGCGAAAATTTTTTTCAAAAAAGGCCTGTATCCCACCAGATACAGGCCTTTTTTTATACCAATTTAGAATGTTTTGGAGGAAGGGATGCGAGTATTAAAGTTTGGAGGTTCATCGTTAGCTGATGCTGATCGTTTTTTAAGGGCAGCTGATATCATTGCTAACAATGCGCAACAAGAAGAAGTCGCCGTGGTTTTGTCTGCACCAGGCAAAACCACCAATAAATTGGTAGCGGTTATTGAGAGTGCTTTACGTGATGGTGAGGCTGAACTGCAAATTGCAGAGCTTGAATCATCATTTCAAGTGCTATTTTCAGCCATTAAAGCACAAGTTCCCACTGTTGATGGCAGCGCATTTGATAACCAAGTAAAAACATCACTCTCTCAATTGCGCCAGTTTGTGCATGGTATGAGTTTGTTGGGTATGTGCCCCGATAATGTTAATGCTCGTATTATCAGTAAAGGTGAACGAATCTCCATCCAACTGATGAAGGCTGTACTTGAAGCTAAGGGGCAAGCGGCATCGCTAATTGATCCTGTTGAGTATCTTTTTGCTCAAGGCGATCACCTTGAGGCGATGGTTGATGTTGAAATTTCTACGCAAAACTTTAAACAGAAGCCTCTACCACATGATCACGTTAATATCATGCCTGGTTTTACCGCTGGTAATGAAAAAGGTGAATTGGTCTGTTTAGGTCGTAATGGTTCTGATTACTCAGCGGCTGTGCTGGCTGCTTGTTTACGCGCCGACTGCTGCGAGATTTGGACTGATGTGGATGGGGTGTATAACTGTGATCCTCGCCTAGTTGATGATGCTCGTTTACTCAAGTCGTTGAGCTACCAAGAAGCGATGGAGCTTTCTTACTTTGGTGCTTCCGTTTTGCATCCAAAAACCATTGCCCCTATTGCGCAATTCCATATCCCTTGTCTGATCAAAAACAGTTTCAATCCGCAAGGTGCTGGCACATTAATTGGCCAAGATACAGGCGAAGATAAGCTGGCGATAAAAGGTATTACCACACTCAATAACTTGACGATGGTTAACGTTTCAGGCCCAGGTATGAAAGGCATGGTCGGTATGGCTAGTCGAGTCTTTGGTGCTATGTCCGCAGCCGGTGTTTCGATTGTTTTGATCACTCAGTCTTCTTCAGAGTACAGCATTAGCTTCTGTATTGAGGCGCAAGACAAAGCACTTGCGAAAAAAGCGTTGTCAGAAGCTTTTGAGCTTGAGCTAAAAGATGGCTTACTGGAGCCTGTAGAGTTCATGAATGATGTGGCGATTGTAACGCTAGTGGGCGACGGGATGCGCACTTCTCGTGGTGTTGCTTCGCAGTTCTTTGCTTCGTTAGCCGAAGTTCACGTTAATATCGTGGCGATTGCTCAAGGCTCTTCTGAACGAGCAATTTCTGCCGTAATCCCTGAAGACAAAATTGCAGAAGCGATTAAAGCGTGTCATGAAAATCTCTTCAATTCTAAGCATTTCTTGGATGTGTTCGTGGTGGGTGTTGGTGGTGTTGGTGGTGAACTTGTTGACCAGATCAACCGCCAGCAAGCAACGTTGGCCGAAAAAGGCATCATTATCCGTGTGTGCGGCCTTGCTAATAGTAAAGGTTTGTTGCTTGATAGTGATGGTATTCCCCTTGAGTATTGGCGAGACAGAATGTCGGCGGCGAGTGAAGAGTTTAGTCTTGCGAGGTTAATTTCTCTTGTGCAGCGCAACCATATTATTAACCCTGTGCTTGTCGATTGTACTTCTAGCGAAGTGATCGCTAATCAATATGCTGAATTTTTAGCGGCGGGTTTCCACGTAGTTACTCCGAATAAGAAAGCGAACACAGCGAGCATGGCTTATTACCATCAGTTGCGAGAGGTGGCCCGTAGCTCTCGTCGTAAATTGATGTATGAAACAACAGTTGGCGCAGGCTTACCCGTAATTGAAAACCTACAAAACCTGATTGCTGCAGGTGATGAGCTTGAAAAATTCAACGGTATTCTCTCTGGATCGCTTTCTTTCATTTTCGGTAAGCTAGATGAAGGGATGACACTAAGCCAAGCCACTACACTGGCTAAAGATAAAGGGTTTACAGAGCCAGATCCTCGTGATGATTTGTCGGGTATGGATGTTGCGCGCAAACTGTTGATTCTCGCTCGTGAAGCGGGAATGCCTTTAGAGTTAGATGACGTACAAGTTGATCTTGCTCTACCACCTGGCTTTGATATTTCAGGAAGTGTTGAAGAGTTCATGGCTCGTTTACCCCAAGCTGATGCGTATTTCCAAGATTTATCTTCGAAAGCGGCCGAAGAAGGTAAGGTTCTACGTTATCTAGGTGAAATCGCGGATGGGAAATGTAAAGTACGTATTGCCGCCGTGGATGAAAATGACCCTATGTTCAAAGTCAAAGATGGTGAAAATGCTCTTGCCTTCTTCAGTCGTTATTATCAACCAATTCCACTCGTTCTGCGTGGCTATGGTGCGGGTACTGAAGTGACAGCAGCAGGCGTCTTTTCAGATGTGATGCGTACACTGGGTTGGAAATTAGGAGTTTAGTCAATGAGTTCAAGTGATATGGGAGTGGTGGTTTACGCTCCGGCTTCTATCGGTAATGTCAGTGTAGGCTTTGATGTGTTAGGTGCTGCTGTGTCACCGATTGATGGAAGCTTGCTTGGTGACCGCGTTCAGATCAAAGCGGGAAGCGAACCTTTTGTATTGAAAACTGCGGGTAGCTTCGTCGCCAAATTGCCAGAAAACCCAAAAGAAAATATTGTGTATGATTGTTGGGTCGTGTTTGCTCGAGAGCTTGAAAAGAAAGGTATTGCACTTAAGCCACTCGAAATGACGCTAGAAAAAAACATGCCGATTGGTTCAGGGCTAGGATCGAGCGCATGTTCAATTGTGGCTGCGCTCGATGCACTCAATCGTTTTCATGATTTACCTTTGAATGAAACTGAGCTTCTTGCGTTGATGGGCGAGATGGAAGGCCAAATTTCCGGTGGTGTGCATTATGATAATGTTGCGCCGTGTTATCTTGGTGGTGTGCAATTAATGCTCGAAGAACTTGGTATTATCAGTCAAGAAGTGCCTTGTTTTGATGATTGGTATTGGGTCATGGCTTACCCGGGTATAAAAGTGTCTACTGCCGAAGCTCGCGCTATTTTACCTTCTCAATATCGTCGGCAAGACATTATTGCTCATGGTCGTCATTTAGCTGGATTTATCCATGCTTGCCATTCTGGACAGCCAGAACTTGCAGCGAAAATGATCAAAGACGTGATCGCCGAACCATATCGTGAGAAACTGCTTCCTGGTTTTGCTGATGCTCGCAAATATGCGATATCGGCAGGTGCATTGGCGACGGGTATCTCTGGTAGTGGCCCAACATTATTTAGTATTTGCAAAGAAAAAGATGTCGCGCAGCGTGTCGCTCGCTGGCTGGAACAAAATTACGTACAAAATGAAGAAGGATTCGTCCATATTTGTCGTTTAGACAAAAATGGTTCGACCGTTACAGGAAGTTCGCTATGAAGCTTTACAACATAAAAGAAAATGATGAACAAGTCTCTTTTGGCCAAGCTGTGCGCCAAGGTTTAGGTCGTAATCAGGGACTGTTTTTTCCATCTGAATTACCAAAGTTTGATGATATTGATGCATTTTTAGCAGAAGATTTTGTTTCTCGTAGCACTAAAATTCTATCTGCAATGATTGGTGATGAGTTACCAGTAGAGCAAGTAAATGCAATGGTTGATGCTGCTTTCCAATTTCCAGCGCCAATCAAATCAGTGAAAGATGGTATTTATGCGTTAGAGCTTTTCCATGGCCCAACACTGGCATTTAAAGATTTTGGTGGCCGTTTTATGGCGCAATCTTTAGCCGCAGTATCTAACGGCGGAAAAATTACGATTTTAACTGCTACATCTGGCGATACAGGTGCGGCTGTGGCACATGCATTCTATGGCATGGAAGATATTAATGTGGTTATTCTTTATCCGAAAGGGAAGATCAGCCCGCTACAAGAAAAACTGTTTTGTACACTTGGTAACAATATCCACACAGTTGCCATTAACGGTGATTTTGATGCCTGTCAGGCACTGGTGAAGCAAGCATTTGATGATGCGAAGCTGCGCCAAGAGATAGGCCTTAATTCCGCTAATTCAATTAATATCAGTCGCTTAATGGCACAGATTTGTTACTACTTTGAAGCGGCAGCGCAGATGAGTAAGTCAGAGCGTGAAAACTTGGTTATTTCAGTACCAAGTGGCAACTTTGGTAACTTAACGGCTGGCTTATTAGCTAAGGCATTAGGCTTGCCAATTAAACGCTTTATTGCTGCAACCAATGCTAATGATACTGTCCCTCGCTACCTAGAAACAGGCGAGTGGGATCCAAAACCAACAGTGGCAACGACTTCAAATGCGATGGATGTTAGCCAACCAAACAACTGGCCGCGTATTGAGGAGCTATGTCGACTCAAAGGTTGGGGATTAGATACTCTTGGAAAAGGTGCGGTATCTGATGAGCAAAGTGCAGAGTCAGTGCGCGAGCTTTATGCGTTGAATTACCTTTGTGAACCACATGGTGCAATTGCCTATCGACTATTAGATCAACAGTTGCAAGAAGGTGAAACTGGTCTGTTCTTGTGTACTGCGCATCCAGCCAAGTTCAAAGAAGTCGTTGATGAAGTATTAGCAACAGATATTGAACTACCAGCGCCATTAGCTAAACATGCTGTAATGGAGTTGTTGTCGGAAGAGCTAGATAACGACTTTGATGCATTGAAAGCGGTACTCCGAAAAGTTCAGCCTTAAGGCAATACTTGATTTTCTGATGTAAAAATCAGGAAATCAGGTTCCATCCATTAGTTGTATTTTTTCTCTGATGTAAGTAATAAAAATGGCGCTCTATGAGCGCCATTTTTGCATCTAACGAATCAATTTTTTATTGATTATAGAGTCTCAGTAAATGTACGAGCAATCACATCACGTTGCTGTTCAGTCGTTAATGAGTTAAAACGTACCGCGTAACCCGATACACGGATAGTTAGCTGTGGGTACTTTTCTGGGTGTGCAACAGCATCTTCTAGCGTTTCACGCTTAAGAACGTTCACGTTCAGGTGTTGGCCACCTTCGATGCGAGGTGCAGTTTCGATAGCTACTTCACGGCTTTCGTATTCACCAAGATCGCTTGCCGCGATAATTTGATTTGCTTCGTAGCCTGCGTTTGCTGCAACACAACGAGCTTCGTTCTTTTCGTTATCAAGCAACCAGATAGAATTAAGTAGGTTGTCGTTTGCTGCTTTTGTAATTTGAATGCCTTGGATCATTACTATCTCCTAGTCCACCTTAGTGGTGTTATTGGTGTTAACTTTCGAATTTTGTTGAGCTCAGTATTATATAGCTAATATCCATGATATTAATATTGATTTAGGTCAAAAAACAACTAAAAACATTAAATTTATGGTGGTTGATTTTTTGATTTGAATCAATAAATCTTTTAAAAACAATAGTTTTAATTTTATTTTAAACTATAAAAAATATTTTAACGGTCATTTTGTTGTAATTTTACTACATAAATAGAGTGGGTTTGACCTGCTCAATGTAAAATCAGACAATTAGAAACTAATGTTGAAAGTATAAAGTGATTTAATGACAAACAGAAAACAAGGTATCGGAAATAAGTTTATTGGGGCTCATGTATCTGCCACCGGTGGTGTCGATCAAGCCCCACTAAGAGCAAGAGAAATTGGAGCTAATGCATTTGCCTTGTTTACTAAAAATCAACGGCAATGGGTGGCTAAGCCTTTAGAGGAGGCAACCATTCGTGCCTTTAAGGCCAATTGTTTGATGCTAGGGTTTAATTCAGAGCACATTCTGCCGCATGACTCCTATCTGATTAACTTGGGTGCTCCAGAAGCGGATAAGCTCGAAAAATCACGGCAAGCTTTTATCGATGAAATGGAGCGCTGCCAACAACTTGGATTGACGCTACTTAATTTTCACCCTGGCAGCCATCTAAAAAAAGTGTCGGAAAGCGAGTGTCTTGCCACTATTGCCGAGTCGATCAATTTGGCACATCAAGCTGTACCTGATGTGATTGCTGTTATTGAAAATACAGCTGGGCAAGGTACCAATTTAGGGTGGCGTTTTGAGCATTTGGCGCAAATCATTAAACAAGTGAATGACAAATCACGAGTTGGGGTGTGTTTGGATACTTGTCACACCTTTACTGCTGGTTATGACCTACGCACGACAGAGGCTTGTGAGGCGACGTTTGCTGAGTTTGATCGCGTCGTCGGTATGCACTATTTGCGGGCAATGCATATTAATGATTCAAAATCAGAATTTGCTAGTCGAGTCGATCGCCATCATTCACTGGGGAAAGGGGAAATCGGTTGGGCCTGTTTTGAATATATTGCGAAAGACTCACGATTTGATGGTATCCCTTTGATTTTAGAAACGATTGATCCTGATATTTGGTCACAAGAAATCCAGACACTAAGGCAATTTCATGTTGAATCGCTTTCAATAATTGAATCGTAATTAAAGTTGGCATCTTTCTTTCATAGTGGCTTATGCATAGCTAAGTCTGTAATGAAGGAGGATGCCACTATGTTTCATTCAATGCCACGTACTGTAAATACTCACAGACCTGTTCGACTACCAATACCTAACCGCCATGTTACGGGGCAAGGACATGCTCGAACGCCGCAACAAAAGTCTCATTAATCAGCTAAAGCTCTGTGAAGTTGACTCATGCAGTAATGAGTATTTGTGGGTACAATGTTAGCCATACTTACTTCACAGGGCTCTTTTATGACTCAATCACTGACTTGGCATGATGTTATCGGCCACGAAAAGCAACAAGACTATTTTCAGCAAACAATGGCGTTTGTAGAAAAAGAAAGGTCGTCAGGGAAAGTCATTTATCCTCCAGCTAATGATGTGTTCAACGCATTTCGTTTTACTGAATTTGATGAAGTCAAAGTGGTTATCCTAGGGCAGGATCCTTACCATGGACCAAAGCAAGCACATGGGTTGTGCTTTTCTGTATTACCAGGGGTGAAAACGCCACCTTCTTTAGTCAATATGTATAAAGAATTGGCGCAGGATATTCCGGGTTTTCAAATTCCCTCGCATGGATATTTGAAAAGTTGGGCGCAACAAGGGGTGTTGTTACTCAATACGGTTTTGACCGTTGAACAAGGTCAGGCTCATTCGCATGCCAATACGGGGTGGGAAACGTTCACAGATAGAGTCATAGATGCTGTTAATCAGCAGTGTGATGGAGTGGTATTTTTATTGTGGGGAGCTCATGCCCAGAAAAAGGGCCGTATGATCGATCGCAGCAAACATCATGTATTAATGGCTCCTCATCCTTCTCCTCTATCGGCCCATCGAGGCTTCTTTGGTTGTAAACATTTCTCTCAAACGAATCAATTGCTTATCCAGCAAGGTAAAGAGCCTATTAATTGGCAACCTCTGCTCGATGAATGATGATTTGATGTTTTTTCGAGCAGTGTCAAAGCGTGGAGTGCAATCCTTTTATACACTTAGCTAAAGTTATGTGTAATGGAGAAGCACAATGATGATTGAAAGGATCCGAAGAGAGCATGGCTACATGGCGCGCTTGCTTGCAATTTTGCGTAGTAAATTGCACCAACTCAAGAATGAGCAAAGTGTTAACTATGCGTTGCTCAGAGAAATTGTAGATTATCTGGGGAGCCACTCCGAAACAGTACACCACCCGAAAGAAGACATCATTTATCGCTACTATATTGAACACTATGGTCAACAAAATGAGATCGAAAATTTAGAGAAAGAACACTCGGAACTATCGAGTATAACCCATGGTTTCCTTGATATTGTCGATATGATTTTGCAAGATGCAGTGGTTCCACAGCATGTATTCATTGAGCAGTTAGAAGCGTTTATCTCTTCCCAGAAGCAGCATTTAGAACTTGAAGAGCAGTCGATACTTCCATTGATTACTCAAACCTTTACCATTGCGGATTGGCAAGCGGTAGAGGTTCAATGGAGTCAATCAGAGGATGATCCGGTATTTGGTGAAACGATTGCAGAACAGTATCAGCAACTGGCTCAGCGAGTGAGACAAACCGCTTCTGAATGCCAATAACGCGCAGTGAAAAAAGAGGCATCTACTCAAGATGCCTCTTTTTTCGGTTAAATTTTACTCAGTTCTGCTTCGAAGCAGACATCCATCTCCATCAATTCTTTTTGCAATCGTTTTTGATCTTGAATTAATTCTATTTCTCGCCACATTCGCTTTACTGGTTTAGCGCGGCTGGAGCGTATTTTCGTGATTTCCATTTCCAACATTTCGTCAAATTGCAAGCCTTCCATAAGCAACCTCTTGTTGTTGTGATTACGCCATGTCGTGCATTCTAGATAGCACATTTTCACTTAGCCTAACTATGATTTGTTTCTCATTTGTTTCCTTTTTATGAAGCTTTTATTGGATTTTGAACAGAATTTCACATTTTCAGTTGAGATGTTTGGTATGAAAAGCGAGCGATTAACTAAAGCAAACGATTTTATTTATATTTGAGAATGTTAATTAATTGTTGTTTTGAGTATTTTGACGTGGGTGGGTGGTTTTTTTTTGAGCGCTTAACGAAAAATAATTATCTAATTATGCAAAATTCTTTAATCAATCGAATGAACCCTTGATTCTCAATGGTTGAGATTAAGTTGATGCAACTGAGTTTCTATGGTTGTTTTTTATTCTGTAATGTTGGTGTTTTGGTTGTTATTTGTTTTACCTTTGTTGGGGTTCTGATTGGCTTTATGTTAACTGAAGGTGATTTTATGGTGAAAAATAACATTTTAACTAAACTTGATGCATATTGATTTTTAACCTTTCAGGTTGCATTATCCGTTCGTCAAAAAATACGCGGCCTCTGCAAAATGTGAGATCTCTCGCGTTTTGGATGAATAGAACACATCTAATAATATCGATAAAAGCATGCTCGAAAGGATGTTGAACGAGACATGTGTGTTCTTTCATTAAATTTTCTGCGGCCAGCGCTATCACTCTATGAGAGGTTCTTGTGACAGACTTAATCAATTTAATGAATGATCTACTTTGGGGATCAATTCTTGTTTATCTTTTAGTTGGTGTTGGGGTTTACTTCACCGTTCGCTTAGGGTTTATCCAGTTTCGCCACTTTGGCCACATGTTCAGTGTGCTAAAAAATAGCCGTAAAGCAGACAAAGCGGGTATCTCCTCTTTTCAAGCATTATGTACTAGCCTTGCTGCTCGTGTCGGTACCGGAAACATGGCGGGGGTTGCTGTTGCTCTAACCGCTGGTGGGCCTGGTGCTATTTTCTGGATGTGGTTAATCGCCATGTTAGGTATGGCTACTTCTTTTGCAGAAAGTACGCTTGCTCAGTTGTACAAAACTCGTGACAAAGATGGTAACTATCGTGGTGGGCCAGCCTACTACATGGAAAAAGGTCTTGGCATGCGTTGGATGGGGGTATTGTTCTCTATCTTCCTTATTATCGCTTTCGGTTTGGTGTTCAATGCCGTTCAAGCAAACTCCATTGCTGGGGCAATGAATAACGCATTTGGCTTTGAACCGCTTCATGTGGGTATTTTCATTGTTGCGATTTCAGCCTTTGTTATTTTTGGTGGTATTCGAAAAATTGCACGCACCGCTGAATTGATTGTGCCTTTCATGGCATTAGCCTATCTAGCGATAGCAATGTTTGTGATGGTAACCAATATTGAAAAATTGCCAGCCGTGCTCACGTTGATTTTCAAGAGTGCATTTGGTTTGCAAGAAGCTGCTGCGGGTGGTTTGGGTTACGCAATTGCACAAGCGATGATCAACGGTATCAAGCGTGGTTTGTTCTCAAATGAAGCGGGTATGGGTTCTGCACCAAATGCCGCGGCATCTGCAACTCCTTATCCGCCGCATCCTGCTTCACAAGGTTATGTGCAAATGTTGGGTGTGTTTATCGATACTATCGTGATCTGTTCAGCGACGGTTGCCATTATCCTAATGTCTGGGGAATATGTACCACATGGTGAAATTACGGGTATTGAATTAACTCAGCGCGCGTTAAGTTCTCAAGTTGGTAGTTGGGGGAGCATCTTTGTTGCACTTGCGATTTTCTTCTTCGCCTTTACTTCCATTATTGCTAACTACTCCTATGCTGAAACCAACCTCATCTTTTTAGAGCATAACAATAAGAAAGGGTTAACAGTTTTCCGAATTGTATTCCTTTCTATGGTGATGTTTGGTTCTTTGGCTACGTTGCCAACCGTATGGGCAATGGCGGATGTTTCGATGGGCTTGATGGCGATTGTTAACTTAGTGGCGATTCTGCTGCTGTCTGGCATCGTAATTAAACTGGCGAAAGACTATAACCGCCAGTTAAAGGCAGGTAAAGTCCCAACCTTTGATGCCAATGAGTATCCAGAGCTAAAATCCCAGTTAGAAGATGGTATTTGGGATAACAACAATAAATAACCATTGTTACGAACAATTGAATAGATTGGCAAAGCCATGCAGACACTGCATGGCTTTTTTTGTACTCTGTTATCCATAAGATGAATTGAAGTTGTTGACTGCTTTGATTTAATAACCTCAACTCAGGTTAAATAATAAATATAGAGGAAAGAAAGGTATGCTCATTGTTCTATCTCCAGCTAAAACGTTAGATTACGAATCTCCGCTAGTCACCAATAAATTCACTCAGCCTGAACTCGTCGATCATTCCGCGGAGCTCATTGAAGTATGTCGTCGTCTAACCCCTAGCGACATTTCTCAATTAATGAAGGTCAGTGATGAAATTGCTGGCTTGAATGTGGCACGTTTTGCTCAATGGAGTAAACCCTTCACTACAGATAATGCAAGGCCTGCTATTTTGGCTTTCAAAGGCGATGTTTATACTGGTTTTAAGGCTGAAACGCTATCGGATGCTGACTTTGATTATGCTCAACAGCATCTAAGAATGTTGTCTGGTTTGTACGGCCTGTTGAAACCGCTTGATTTAATGCAGCCCTATCGTTTGGAAATGGGAACGAAATTGAGCAATGTGAGAGGAGCTAATTTGTATCAGTTTTGGGGAGATATCATTACTGATAAGTTGAACCAAGCTCTGCAAGATCAAGGGGATAATGTATTGATTAATTTAGCCTCTAATGAATACTTTAAAGCCGTCAATCATAAAAAGTTAGATGGTCAGATCATTACTCCCGTTTTTAAGGATTGTAAAAAAGGACAATATAAGGTCATCAGTTTTTATGCGAAAAAAGCGCGCGGCATGATGGCGCGTTATATCATCGATAATCAGGTGTCCTCGCTTGAGCAATTGACTCAGTTTGATCGTGCAGGTTACTATTTTGTTGAACAAGAATCTTCAGCGACTGAGCTCGTTTTCAAGCGTGAAGAGCAGTAATGATATAGTTAGGTGGTAATATGTGGCAGTGGTTGAAAAGACAAATCTCACGTTATGATCGTTGGTGCGAAAGTATGGGGCTGACACCGGATAAAAAGCGCAGTTGTGTCCCTTATCGACAAGACCCGGCTACGGATAAAGAGACTAAACGTGAGCATCAGTAAGTTACGTCTGTTTGATACTCATTGCCATCTTGATTTTTCTGTTTTTTCTGAAAATGTTGATCTACACATTAAACTTGCTCAGAAATCTGGAGTTGAGAAATTACTGGTTCCAGCGATTGGTCCAAGTAATTGGCAGCGAGTTGCTCAGTTGGCGGAAAGTTATCCTGCTCTCTATTTTTCTTTAGGTTTTCATCCTTATTTTTTATCTCAATCATCACATTCTTATATAGATCAGTTTGAACAAGCGTTAGATAACAGACACGACAAGTGCCTTGCTTTAGGGGAATGTGGTCTTGATTTCGCTATAGACGTTGACTCTAAATTGCAAGAATCGATGTTTGAAGTTCAAATTGAGTTGGCGAAAAAGACGGCTTTACCTCTTATTATACATAGCCGTAAAGCTCACAATCGTGTTCTTCAACTTTTGAAAAAACACCACTTTAACCAAGGTGGAATATTACACGCCTTTTCCGGAAGTGAGCAGCAAGCCAAGCAGTTTATTGATCTTGGCTTTAAAATTGGAGTAGGGGGAATCATCACCTATCCAAGGGCCAATAAAACGCGTTTGGCCATTTGTGCTTTGCCTATCGAAAGTTTAGTGCTTGAAACGGATGCACCAGACATGCCATTGAATGGCTTGCAAGGCAAAGTGAATCACCCTAAATATTTGTCAATTATTGTGCAAACGCTTGCTTTACTAAGGGGACAGTCAGAACAATCGATTGCTGAGGTTTTATGGGAAAATAGCCACTCACTGCTATTTTCTTTGTGAATGAATTCGAAATGAAATGTATGGCTAGTGATTTTTGTATCATTAAATGGTGAGTTAGCTCACATAAGTGAGTGAATGCGAGCTGAATCTTATAAGAAAGTGTGAGGCTGGCATTACTTTATCTAAGGAGGGATGAGTATAATCACCTCGCTTTATAGCTCCATTTTGTAACACGCCAATAAATAACTTATAAGGAAGTCATAAACTATGAGCCTGTTTATGAGCCTAGTCGGTATGGTAGTGCTTCTTGCTATTGCATTTGCATTCTCATCTAACCGTAAAGCTATCAATATCAGAACTGTGGGCGGCGCTTTTGCCATCCAATTTGCATTAGGTGCATTTGTTCTTTACGTACCTTGGGGCCGTGATCTTCTAAACGGTTTCTCAACTGGTGTATCTAACGTTATCAACTATGGTAACGATGGTTCATCATTCTTGTTCGGTGGTCTTGTTTCTAACAAGATGTTCGAAGTGTTCGGTGGTGGTGGTTTCATCTTCGCTTTCCGCGTTCTTCCTACACTGATCTTCTTCTCTGCACTTATTTCTGTACTTTACTACATCGGTGTTATGCAGTGGGTTATCAAGATTCTTGGTGGCGCGCTTCAAAAAGCACTGGGTACTTCTCGTGCGGAATCAATGTCAGCTGCGGCAAACATTTTCGTAGGTCAAACTGAAGCACCACTTGTTGTTCGTCCGTTTGTACCTAAGATGACACAATCTGAACTATTCGCAGTAATGTGTGGTGGTCTTGCTTCTGTTGCTGGTGGTGTATTGGCTGGTTATGCTTCAATGGGTGTTCCTCTAGAGTACCTTGTTGCAGCATCATTTATGGCAGCACCTGGTGGTCTTCTATTTGCTAAGATTCTTCACCCAGAGACTGATAAGCCTCATGAAGATTTCGATGAAGCATTAGACGGCGGCGACGACAAACCAGCTAACGTTATCGACGCAGCAGCGGGCGGTGCGGCATCTGGTCTACAACTAGCGCTAAACGTTGGTGCAATGTTGATTGCCTTCGTTGGTTTGATTGCTCTTGTTAACGGCATGTTGGGCGGTATCGGTGGTTGGTTCGGTATGCCTGAGCTAACTCTAGAGCTGATTCTAGGTTATGCATTCTCTCCACTAGCATTCCTTATCGGTGTGCCATGGGCTGAAGCGGTAACCGCTGGTTCATTCATCGGTCAGAAATTAGTGGTTAACGAATTCGTTGCTTACCTAAACTTCACACCTTACTTAGGTGAGAACGCGCAAGTTATTGCTGCAACTGGTCAAGTGATGTCTGAGAAGACGACTGCAATTATTTCATTCGCTCTATGTGGTTTTGCGAACCTTTCTTCTATCGCAATCCTACTTGGTGGTCTTGGTAGCCTTGCTCCAAACCGTCGTAGCGATATTGCTCGTATGGGTATTAAAGCGGTACTTGCTGGTACGTTGTCTAACCTTATGGCAGCGACAATTGCAGGCTTCTGCTTAAGCCTAGCTGCGCTATAATTTAGTTAGAAAATAATTAATTTATAGACACCATTTAATATCGCCCCGTAGCAAGAAATTGCTACGGGGCTTTTTTGTTTTCTGGGTTTAATTTCATTATTGGCCATGCAAAAAAGAGAGATAGTTTAAGGGGATTTAAAATCTTTTTGAGATACAAACCGTTTGCTCTATGAATGGCGCTACAGTTTTGTAGCGAAAATCTATACTGTATCGGTGAGATTAGTTTTCAATGGAATATTGAAGGCTTTAGCTAGCACTAATCAATACATGGAGTATGATCTAGAGCTAGGGCAACTGTGTTGCCTTGATATACGTTAGACACAGCAATAAAAGCTCAATATTGGAGTAACATTGTTTGTGCCATAGGCCAAATTGGTACTGTGCGGTGACAGGGATAGCAATTGGAATGTTCAGCATTCCGAGTCTTCAGGGAACCAAGTCCGTTCATTTGTGGCTACTGGGAAAAACGCACCAACAACTCGCGTGCCAGTAGTGAACTATTTGAATATATTGATCGGAGATAGAAATGAGCGATTTAAAAGCAGCAGCACTTCGTGCACTAAAATTGATGGATTTGACTACGCTAAATGATGATGACACAGACGCGAAAGTGATCGCCCTTTGTCATGATGCGAAAACAGCAGTAGGCAATACAGCTGCAATTTGTATTTACCCTCGCTTTATTCCTATTGCTAAGAAGACACTTCGTGAGCAAGGCACACCAGAGATTCGTATTGCGACAGTAACAAACTTCCCTCATGGTAATGATGATATTGAAATTGCAGTGGCTGAAACAAAAGCAGCTGTTGCGTATGGTGCTGATGAAGTTGATGTTGTTTTCCCTTACCGTGCATTAATCGCAGGTAACGAACAAGTCGGTTTTAATCTTGTTAAGCAATGTAAAGAAGCATGTGGCGATATCCTTTTGAAAGTGATTATCGAAACGGGTGAATTGAAAGAAGAAGCTTTGATCAAAAAAGCATCACAGATTTGTATCGAAGCTGGTGCAGACTTTATCAAAACTTCAACTGGTAAAGTGCCAGTGAATGCTACGCCAGAATATGCACGTATGATGTTAGAAGTGATTCGTGATATGGGCGTTGCTAAAACCGTTGGTTTTAAACCAGCTGGTGGTGTTCGTACAGCAGAAGATGCGGCATTGTACCTCACTATGGCTGATGAGTTATTAGGTGCCGACTGGGCCGATAACATGCATTACCGTTTTGGTGCATCAAGTCTACTGACTAACCTTTTAAATACATTAGAAGTAACAGACCAAACAGCAGATCCTGCCGCGTACTAATCGTAGGTTACATCTGAACTGATAATAATAAGTCTGATTTGTGGGGCTGTTTTTATGGCTCCGCATTACCTCTTTACCCTACAGACCAAAGCGTATTGCTTGGGAGGATCTAATGTATTTACCACAAGAAATCATTCGTAAAAAACGTGACGGCGAAATACTGACCGCTGACGAAATTAACTTCTTTATTCAAGGCGTAGCAAAAAATACGGTATCTGAAGGTCAGATAGCCGCTTTTGCTATGACTATTTTCTTTAATGAAATGACCATGCCAGAGCGCATTGCATTGACTTGTGCGATGCGCGATTCAGGCATGGTGATCGATTGGGACTACATGAACTTTGATGGCCCTATAGTCGATAAGCATTCAACTGGTGGTGTTGGTGATGTAACCTCACTAATGCTTGGCCCAATGGTAGCTGCTTGTGGCGGTTTTGTGCCGATGATTTCAGGCCGAGGGCTTGGCCACACCGGTGGAACATTGGATAAATTGGAATCTATTCCTGGCTATAACATCACACCAACTAACGATGTTTTTGGTCAAGTGACGAAAGAGGCAGGGGTGGCGATCATTGGTCAAACGGGTGATCTTGCTCCTGCGGATAAACGTGTATATGCCACGCGTGATATTACGGCAACGGTGGACAATATTTCACTGATCACTGCCTCTATTCTCTCGAAAAAACTGGCAGCAGGTTTAGATTCTCTAGTGATGGATGTCAAAGTGGGTTCGGGCGCTTTCATGCCAACCTACGAAGCTTCTGAAGAGTTAGCGAAATCGATCGTTGCGGTAGCAAATGGTGCTGGCACTAAAACTACGGCTATTTTAACGGACATGAACCAAGTGTTAGCCTCTTCTGCGGGGAATGCAGTTGAAGTGCGTGAAGCAGTTCGTTTCTTAACTGGAGAGTACCGTAACCCTCGCTTACTTGAAATTACCTTGGCTTCTTGTGCTGAAATGCTGGTACTCGGTCACTTAGCGAAAGATAGCGATGAAGCACGCACTAAACTGATGACGGTGCTAGATAACGGTAAAGCTGCACAGTGCTTTGGCAAAATGGTCAAAGGTTTAGGCGGTCCTGCTGATTTCGTCGAAAATTATGATCATTACCTTGATAAAGCCGAGATCATTAAACCCGTTTACGCACTAGAAAGTGGTGTGGTATCGGCAATGGATACTCGTGCCATTGGTATGGCTGTTGTGGGCATGGGGGGGGGACGCCGCGTTGCAACAGACAGCATTGATTACGCGGTGGGTTTTGACCAATTTATCCGTTTAGGCGAGGTCGCTGATAGCAACAAACCACTGGCTATGATTCATGCGCGTAATGAAGAGCAATGGCAAGAAGCGGCAAAAGCCTTACAAAACGCCATTAAAGTGGGCGGAGAATATACACCAACACCAGATGTTTACCGTCAAATTCGTGCAGAAAATGTGTAACACGCTGGTTGGAGAGAGAAATGAAAAGAGCATTTATTTTAGTATTAGATTCATTTGGTATTGGCGAAGCGGCAGACGCAGAAAAGTTCGGTGATGTCGGTTCAGATACGCTTGGTCACATTGCAGAGCAATGTGCAAAAGGCGATGCAGATAATGCAGAGCGTAAAGGGGCGTTAAACTTACCAAACTTATCCAAATTAGGTTTGGCGATGGCTCACAAAGAGTCAACTGGGCGTTTTGCTCCAGGGTTGGATGCCAATGCTGAGATTATTGGTGCCTATGGCCATGCGGCAGAGTTGTCATCAGGTAAAGATACACCATCAGGTCACTGGGAAATTGCCGGCGTGCCTGTGCTGTTTGAATGGGGCTACTTTAGTGATAAGCAGAACAGCTTCCCCAAAGAGCTTACCGACCGAATTCTAAAGCGTGCTAACCTTCCTGGCTTTTTGGGTAACTGCCATGCTTCTGGTACGCAAGTATTAGATGATTTAGGCGAAGAACACATGAAGACGGGCATGCCGATTTTCTATACGTCTGCTGATTCAGTATTCCAAATTGCTTGTCATGAAGAAACGTTTGGTCTTGATCGTTTACTTGAACTTTGCCAAATCGCTCGTGAAGAATTGGAAGATTACAACATTGGTCGTGTTATCGCTCGTCCATTCATTGGCCCTAAAGCGGGAGAGTTCGCGCGTACCGGTAACCGTCGTGATCTTTCTTTAGAGCCACCTGCGGCTACTGTGTTGCAAAAATTGGTTGATGAGAAACAAGGCAACGTCGTTTCTATTGGTAAAATTGCCGATATCTATGCCAACTGCGGTATTACGAAAAAAGTAAAAGCAACAGGTATTCCTGCGTTGTTTGATGCAACTTTAGAGCAAATTAAAGTTGCGAAAGATAACACCATTGTCTTTACTAACTTTGTTGATTTCGACTCAGCTTATGGCCACCGTCGCGATGTGGCAGGTTATGCGGCTGCACTTGAATATTTTGATAATCGTCTACCAGAAGTATTGGCGCTTATGGAAGAAGACGACATCCTCATCCTAACGGCGGATCACGGTTGTGACCCAACTTGGCCGGGTACGGATCATACTCGTGAGCACATTCCTGTATTAGTGTATGGCCAAAAAGTGGCTGCAGGATCATTGGGCCGTCGTGATACCTTTGCAGACATCGGTCAATCTATCGCGCAGTACTTTGATACTTCGGCAATGGATTATGGTAAGAACTTTCTTTAAGTGCTCATTGCATTTGTGAATATGAATAGAGAGGGTACTCTCTATTCTTTCGTCAATTTTAGATAAAGGATATTTTCAATGGCAACTCCACATATTAACGCGGAAATGGGTGCATTCGCTGACGTCGTTTTAATGCCTGGTGACCCACTTCGTGCAAAATACATTGCAGAAACTTTCCTCGATGATGTCGTTCAAGTGTGCGATGTTCGTAACATGTTTGGTTACACTGGTACTTATAAAGGCCGTAAAATTTCAGTAATGGGACATGGTATGGGTATTCCATCATGTTCTATCTATGTGACCGAGCTGATTAAAGATTTTGGTGTGAAAAAGGTTATCCGTGTTGGTAGCTGTGGCGCAGTAAGTGAAGACATCAAAGTACGTGATGTTGTGATTGGCATGGGCGCATGTACGGATTCAAAAGTGAACCGTATTCGCTTCAAAGATCACGATTTCGCTGCAATAGCCGATTACAAAATGGTAAAAGCGGCTGAAGAAGCAGCAACGGCTCGTGGCATTGATGTCAAAGTAGGCAACCTATTTTCAGCTGAGCTTTTCTACACACCTGATCCAGAAATGTTTGATGTCATGGATAAGTACGGCATCGTTGGGGTGGAAATGGAAGCGGCAGGTATTTATGGTGTTGCTGCTGAATACGGCGCAAAAGCATTGACGATTTGTACCGTATCTGATCACATCAAAACAGGTGAGCAAACGACTTCAGAGGAACGTCAAAACACCTTCAATGAGATGATTGAGATAGCCTTAGATTCAGTATTAATTGGTGATGCACAGTAATTAATGTACTCTGATTAAGATCTTTAATCATTAGCTCAAATAAAAAACCTCAGTGTTAACACTGAGGTTTTTTTATCGCTACATATAGATGGTTAGTAAGCGCATCATAAACACTGCATTCTGTGGTCAAAGACTCGAATGAAATTCGCATTGGTGAGGGTGGTGACTTTGTGAACCTAGACCTAGTGGTACTCACCGTTAAAACCATGCTTGATGAATGGTTTGCCGCCACTAATGACCTAGTCGCTATCATTGGTAATGAGTTGATTGCCACTGACCAAGCCAAGTTATACGCCGAGAACGGAAGTATCCCAAGCGAAAAAACGAAGATTGAAATGCGCCAGGTTATTTCCACCTATGGCGGTTTACCTTCATTTTTAGTCTCCAACTTCCCCCCATGCGGCATTATGGTGACCAGTTTCGACAACTTATCAATCTACATTCAAGGCAACACGATTAGAAAGTCCGTTGGTAAGCGTAACGACAGCAAAAACCGTGTAGAGAGCTTCGAGTCTATGTGGTCGAACAGCTAGGAAAAGCGGCCACTACAGAATTTGACAATGTGAAATTGAAGAAGCTAGGTACAGACGTTTGGCAATAGATTAGACTTAAACTTCTGATAGACAAAAGGCCACTAAATTAGCGGTCTTTATTTGGATGTCTGCTTACAATCTAAATTCACTTTTTAGGAGAAAGCAATTTAGCGAGATAGACGATTAACATCCGTGGATAATTCTAATCAGCCAAGTTAGCAAAGGTGTTGTCCATTAAGTGTGATTTCTCCATTAGTTTCCTCCAGTCATAAAATACTATCACCCAAGAAAGCCTTTTGAGTCGGGTATAATTGATCTCAGCTCTCTTTTAACACCATAGAACTTGCTTTCAAAAACAAGTGAGTTTATTCTTCGCAAAGTAACAGAGGTTACTCATTTCACTATAAACGATGGGAGAAATCCATCCGGAGAAGCTAGACCTTAAGGCGGCAACTCTGGAACATAGATAAATCAATTACAGAATACCAGTACATCAAAAACTCAAGATTGTTTAAATCATTGGGTAAGAAACTTTTGTATACATTATTTGTATACAACGGGTGTGTCTGCTGTTTTGTAAAGGTCTATCTATAGATGGTTTCCTTCCAGATGACATCCCCCTCTTCATAGACTTTCTTAACAGTGTTGTCTCACCCCTAATATTATTTAGGAGGCGACATGCTTATTGAGCATGCTACTAAAATCAAACTCTGTGATTTTTCACTTGGTTTAGGTTTATTAACACCACAAAAAAAAGAGATTTCGAACAAAACCAAAAAAGTTGAACAAATACTCGCTTTTTTGGAAGTTATACATAGTCAAGTAAGGAAATACTCTTCAAAAAGGGAACTGGTTTTTGTTGATAGCGGAGCGGGAAATTGTTATCTGAGCTTTATTGTTTATTACTATTATACAAATATAGTAAAAAGACCAGTTCAGATTCATTGTGTTGATTTCAATAAGAAGCTGATGGATAAGAATCGTACTTTAGCTGATTCCTTGGGTTTCACTGGAATGCACTTCCATGCCGCTGATATAGAACTTTACACCCATAATGGAGACATCGACGTCGCTTACTCACTTCATGCCTGCGATATTGCGACTGATAAAGCAATGCTCTTAGGGCTTAAGAATAATGCAAGACACATTGTCTCTGTGTCATGCTGCCAACACAGCGTTAAAAAAAGTATGCAATCATTCGAACCCACCAAAGGCTTGACTAAGCACAGCGTGTATAAAGATCGTTTGCTTTACATAATTTTAGATTCTATGAGAGCTCTTTTGCTAGAAATGTTGTCATATGATGTTGATGTTATTGAATTCGTATCAACGAGAGCTACTGATAAAAATTATATGCTTAGAGCGAAAAAAACACAGGGTAATAATATTGACCAGCTCACAAAAGAGTATATGCAGCTCCGTAATGCTTATAATCTTCGTCCATATTTAGAAAAAGAATTGGTGGGCTTGGAGTTAGTTCAACCATTTGAAGATATTCTATAGCTGAGTAGTTGGTCGCTTACTCTTGAACCTGATGAGCGACCAATCTCTCGCAACACAAAAGTCGTATTAACGTAAGCGCATCATAAACCCCACATTTTAATCAACCTCAGCACGCTATACGATCAAATCTCCAACCATAAGGAGATCTGAAATGGCAAAACGACGTACCGACCAAGAATGGCAAAACCTGTTTGAAAAATACCAATCCAGTCATTTATCCCAGCGTGTCTTCTGTGAGCGTAACGGGTTAAGTCTGTCTACCTTTTATGCCAAACGCCAGCAGTTACAAACCACGAAATCAACCAATATCG